>JABGQL010000148.1 GCA_018648825.1 Gammaproteobacteria bacterium | reverse complement strand
ATATTGCTGAAGGTATAACCATACCCCTACGTGGTGGTAGCTCCTATGGTTGGGGTGGCATCGGCCTCTCTGCTACAGGTATGCAGAAAGAAGAGTGGTACAAGTTACTGATCGACCGCAAAGAGTACCTGAATGCCATTGTTCAAGCATTTCATGAGTTCTTGCTTTTTCATGGCTACTTTCAGCCCTACCCACTTACAAGCCGAGAAAATGAGGTCATGAAGTTGATTGTAGACGGCTTAAGCAGAAAAGAGATTGTTCATAAGCTCGGTATCGATACAAAGACCGTTGAGGCACACACCTACAAAATACGCCAGAAACTTCACTGTACAAATGATGTACAAGTTGCAGTGAAAGCCATTACTTTTAATCTGATCTGACAACAGGCAGTCCATACGCCTCTGTACCCACTCTACAATCTGTGAAGCGGCTCACTGCTTCAACATGCCAAGCAACACATTGACATCTCCACCAGACGTTACTACAATGGATATACATTATCTAGAGCTATACAGAGATCACCATGCAAGTCGGCACACTCACATTTGAAGGAACGATCCAGCCTTGGGGCAACAGTCTCGGGTTGCGTATTACCCGCCCCGTTAGCCAATTAACCAATTTACAAAAAGGCTCCAAAGTCCTACTTGCCATTACAGAAGAGGGGTTACTGGTTTGCAATAAACCGGATATCCCACACAAATTTACAGAGGCCGAACTCATCGAACATCTCACACCAACACTCGCTCATGCCGATGAGCTACCTGATTTAATGGAACACGAATACAAGCTTCCAGAATAGAGGTGGGCATACAATACATCCCTGACAGAAATGATCTTGTCTGGCTCGATTTTGAACCTACCAAAGGGCGAGAAATCGGGAAATACCGCCCAGCGCTTGTTCTCTCTAGCAAGGTATACAACCAGAAAACTGGATTGATGATCTGCACCCCTGTCAGCACCAGCATTCGCAACGCCATTACAGAAGTCCCCATTAACAATCTTGACAAACCCTGTGTTGTTGCTGCCAACCTGATCCATACACTGGATTGGCGTAGCCGGAAAATCAAAAATGCAGGGGAAGCCGAAGAGGGGGTACTGCAGGAAGTTCTACTTCGATTATTACCCATCATCGGCGCAGAGACTGTGCAATAAGCACACCTTGCCACGCCTCGAAAACGAATAAAATTACGACGCAATCTGTACAAGCTATTTCGGGGCAGATCCTTAGTCTAAGAACTTCATCATCAAGATTGACCAAACCATAAGACTAAGCTATATTAAACCCATGCACACCGTCAACATCCACGAGGCCAAAACACACCTCTCCCGCCTGCTCAACCGAGCACACGCGGGAGATGAGATTATTATTGCCAAAGCGGGTACCCCCTACGCCAAGCTGGTCCCTATAGAAAAACCAACCAAACGGGAACCAGGGATTGCCAAGGGGGCCGTTACCGATGCCTTCTTTGAGTCTCTACCTGACGATGAGCTGAGGCACTGGGAGTAACAGATGTTACTGGATACCCACATCTTCCTCTGGTGGCTGTTTGATGACCCAAAACTCTCCCAGACACTGCGCACTATCATCGGCAACCCAGACCAAACAATCTTTGTCAGTAGTGCCTCGGTATGGGAGATTGCTATAAAATACCGACTTGGAAAGCTACCTAAGGCAAAATCCGTGGCACAAAACGTACCCAACTGGATTGACCAGGCAGGCTTTACACCATTATCTGTTACACCAGAGCATGCCCAACTGGCTGGAAGCTGGAGACAAGCACACCGTGATCCATTTGACCGAATGCTCGCAGCACAGGCCAAACTGGAGAAAATAGCCTTAGCCACAGTGGATACTGCACTTTTAGATTTTGATATAGAGATTAGGCAGTAGCGAGATATTTGATACGAATGAAGAAAAGTTAATCAGCGTTATCTATAAACTTAGTAAATAGACTTATCACAGAAAACATATACTCATCCAGCTGCGTTGATAAGCAGTGCAGCTAGACGAAACAATAAGACGAAACAATAAATAGAACATTTAGAGGAAAACCACCCATGAACCTCCACGAGTACCAATCCAAACAGCTCTTTGAGCGTGCCGGTATCCCCATCCCGATGGGCGTGACCGTTGAACAGACCAGCGAAGTGGCCAATGCAGCCAGTGAGATCGACAGTGATGGCTGGGTCGCCAAGGCACAGGTCCACGCCGGTGGGCGCGGCAAGGCGGGCGGTGTCAAGATCACCAAAGATGGCGATGAGCTGGCTACTATCGTTGAAGAGATGCTGGGCGGTACCCTCACCACCCACCAAACCCATGGCCGTGGGCTACCCATTCACAAGGTATTGATTGAGCAAACCCTCGACATCAAGCGTGAACTCTACCTCGGCGCATTGGTGGATCGTGACCGTGAGCAGATCGTCTATATGGCCTCTGCTGCGGGTGGCATGGATATCGAGCAGGTGGCTGCCGATACCCCAGAGAAGATTCTCACCGTCCACGCCCACCCCGCTGCGGGGCTACAGCCCTACCAGTGTCGTCAATTGGCATTCGGGCTAGGGCTAGAAGGTAAGCAGATCGGAATGCTGACCAAAATTCTCAAGGGGCTGCATGCCCTCTTCATCCATAACGACTTCAGTCTGGTGGAGATCAATCCTCTCATCGTGACTGGCTCTGGTGAGCTACTGGCGCTGGATGCAAAGATCAACATCGACGACAACGCACTCTATCGTCACCCCAAACTGCTGGAGATGCATGACCCCTCACAGGAGGATGCCGCAGAGCTAGAGGCGAGCCAACACGAACTCAACTACATCACCCTCGATGGCAATATCGGCTGCATGGTCAACGGTGCAGGGCTGGCAATGGCAACCATGGATTTGATCAAGCTACATGGTGGTGATCCTGCCAACTTCCTCGATGTCGGTGGTGGCACTACCGCAGCGCGTGTAGCGGCGGCCTTTAAACTGATTCTGAGTGATGGCAAGGTACGTGCAATTTTGGTCAATATCTTTGGAGGGATTGTCCGCTGTGATCTGATCGCAGAGGGCATTATCGCTGCGATCAAAGAGGTGGGGGTTGGCATTCCGGTCATCGTCCGTCTGGAAGGGACCAATGCCGCAGAGGGGATGGAGATGCTGAAGAACAGTGGTCTCAGCATCGATGTAGAAGAGACCCTGACGGGTGCCGCCAAGAAAGCTGTCGCCTCAGCACTATAAGGAGAACAAAACATGAGTGTACTAATCAACAGAGAGACCCGTGTCATCGTTCAGGGATTTACCGGAAAACAGGGCACCTTCCATGCTGAACAGGCCATCGCCTATGGCACCAACATTGTCGGTGGTGTCACCCCCGGTAAGGGGGGGCAGACCCACCTTGACCGCCCCGTATTCAACACCGTAGCCGATGCCGTCCAGTCAACCCATGCCGATGCCTCGATGATCTACGTCCCTGCGGCCTTTGCTGCGGATGCGATTTTTGAAGCTGCAGATGCGGGCATCAAGACCATCGTTTGCATTACCGAGGGGATTCCCGTTCAGGATATGATCAAGGTAAAGGCGTTCCTCAGCGAATACCCCGAGGCACGCCTGATCGGCCCTAACTGCCCCGGCATCATCACCCCCGGCGCATGTAAAATCGGCATTATGCCCGGCAATATCCATCAGGAGGGGTCAATTGGTATCGTCTCCCGTTCTGGCACCCTCACCTATGAGGCGGTATTCCAGACCACCAATGCAGGGTTGGGCCAGAGCACCTGTATCGGTATCGGTGGTGACCCCATCCACGGGATGAACTTTATCGACTGCCTAGAGCTATTTGAGGCCGATGAGCAGACCAAGGGCATTATCCTCGTCGGCGAGATTGGCGGCAGTAAAGAGGAGGAGGCGGCGGCTTACATCAAGGAGCACGTCACCAAACCTGTGGTTGCCTATATTGCTGGGGTCACTGCCCCTCCCGGTCGCCGTATGGGTCACGCAGGTGCCGTGATCTCCGGTGGTAAGGGAACCGCAGAAGATAAGATCTCCGCACTGGAAGCGGTGGGGGTTACTGTCTCTCGCTCCCCAGCCGAGATCGGTCAACATATGGCTGAACTGTTGAAATGATAAACCCACGCAAAGTCGCCAGTTCACACCTTTGCGTCTTTGCGTGAAATAGATTCTTATGGGCATTTTCTCTCTCTTTACTCGCAGCTTCGCCCACGGTGTCCATCCGGCACACCACAAGGGGCAGACCGAAGACCTAGCTATCCAGCGGGTACCCTTTGGTAAACGCTATGTGATGCCGCTGGGGCAGCACATCGGTGCACCAGCCATTGCGGTGGTGAAGAGAGGGCAAAATGTCCGACGCGGCGAGCTGATCGCCAAACCGGGCGGCTTTATCTCCACTGCACTACATAGCCCAGTCACAGGGACCATCACTGAGATCAGCCCACAACGCACCCTCAATGGTGCGCTGAAAGAGGCTATTGTGATTGAGGCCGACCCCTACTCCACACAGCGATTAGAGACCACTCCACCTCCCGCTTGGGAGAAGCTGTCCCTAGAGGCCTTTATCGAGGTGGTGCAACAGGCGGGCATTGTCGGCATGGGCGGTGCGGCCTTCCCCAGCCACGTAAAGTACTCCCTGCCTGATGGGATACAGATTGATGACCTGTTGATTAATGGAGCGGAGTGCGAACCCTTCCTCACCAATGACCACCGCTTGATGGTAGAACGCCCCGAGGCGGTGATTGAGGGGACCGAGATTCTACGTCAGAAGTTGGGGGCCAAACGGGCCTGCATCGGCATTGAGCAGAACAAGCCCGAGTCCCTAGAGGCGCTACGCAAACAACTCGCTGAACAACCCGACTTACCGATCACCCTCGCTGCACTAGAGGTCAAGTACCCTCAAGGTGCAGAGAAGATGCTGGTCCAATCGGTTTACGGAAAGGAGATTCCAGCAGGACAGCTACCGCGTGATATTGGGGTTGCGGTGAATAATGTCGGCACCATCGTCGCCATTGCTGATCTGTTTGAGACGGGTTCACCACTGATTGAGCGCGTAGTGACCGTATCCGGCCCGGGGATCGATCAACCCGCCAACCTACTGGTGCCACTGGGTACCTCAGTACGGGATCTACTGCGCTTCAGTGGTGGCCTTAACGACAAGACCAAAGAGATCATTATGGGCGGGCCGATGATGGGCTTCCCCATTGCCAGCCTCGATGTGCCGATCCTGAAGGGTAGCTCCGGCATTCTCGCCTTTACCGAGTCGCAGACTGCACGCCCACCGGAGTACACCTGTATCCGCTGCGGGCGCTGTCTGGAGGCGTGCCCCTACTTCCTAAACCCATCTCGTCTGGCACTGCTGAGTCGCAACCGCCGTTATGAGGAGAGTGCCGAGTATCATGTGATGGACTGCGTGGAGTGCGGTGCCTGTAGTTATGCCTGCCCCTCTAATATCCCGATTACCCAGCTGATTCGTACCGCCAAGGATAATTTGAGACAGAATCCGGTGGAGCAGGCGGCTTGACTGTTCAGTGGTCACATATCACTGTGGTCACTCCATAACAACATAGTCTGAGTCGGCGAGTCAATTCAGGGAAACAGCTTGTCAGGGAAACAACTTGAGCAGTGCAAAAAGCAGCGAGAGTGAACCAATAAACCACTTGATCAACTCTACCTTCAACTCTAACAGATCACGCTTTGTAGCCAGCTCTTCGAGGTTGGCCTCTTGAGCCTTTTTCTGCACACGCACTAATGCCTCTGCCTGCTCCTCGGTAAAACCAGAGGCTTCCAGATCCTTGATCGAGTCGTGTGTATCGAATGTAACAGCATTCATGGGTCAAAAGCATAGCACAAACCACCCTATTCAGGGGGAGGTGAATAATCAGATACTTAACCCCCACCCTATTCACTCCAGCTCTGACTCAACGCCTCCGCCTGCTTCAGGCACAGCTCTATCGCCTCCTCAGCCTTATCTGGCGGATACTTCCACTTACGCAGTGCGCGTCTAACAAGGTTACGCAGTTTAGCTCGGACACTATCCCTCACCTGCCAGTCCACCGTTGTACTCTTCTTGAGCTG
>JABGQL010000120.1 GCA_018648825.1 Gammaproteobacteria bacterium | reverse complement strand
CATATAGTCTGAGGCACCTGCAGCAATACAGAGATCCCGGTCCTCTTTCAGTGCCTTTGCAGTCAACGCAATAACGGGTAGCTTCTCAAAACGTTTCTGTTCACGTATCTTGCGGGTGGCCTCATATCCGTCCATTACGGGCATCATGATATCCATCAATACCAGATCAATCTTGTCTGCATGCTCATCGAGCAGCTCAAGAGCCTCTTCTCCATTATCGGCTGCACGCACTGTTAAGCCCCTCTTCTCTAGCACCGCACTGAGGGCAAAGGTGTTACGAATATCATCATCGACCAGCAGGATGGTGCGCTCCTTAAACTGCTCATCGGTATTGGAGACCTCGGTCAGTAACTTTTGTCTATCTTCACTGAGATCCGTCCATACGCGGTGGAGGAAAATACTGGTCTCATCCAGTAGGCGTGCTGGAGATTCTGCAGTTTTTAGTACAATACTCTCGGCATAAATACGGAGCTGCTTCTCCTCCGCCATACTTAAATCTTTACCGGTATAGACAATGGTTGGAATGCGCTGGATCACAGTGTCTGCTGCAACTGCCTCCAGCACCTCATAACCACTCATATCAGGCAGCTGCAGGTCTAGGATAAAGGCATCGTAGTGGTTCTTCCGCAGCTCCTCTAGAGCCTCAGCACCTGTCCCAACACCAATACACTCGATATCATGCCCGCATGCCACCAGCTTGATGATCGACTCGCGTTCAATATCATTATCCTCAACCACCAGCAGTTTTTTGACCGCCTGCTTCAGCTGGACTTCGATATGCTCAAAGGCCTCTTCCAACTCCTCTGGTTTTACGGGTTTCACCAGATACTCCGCAGCACCCAAACGGTAACCAAACTGCTGCTCTTCCATTACTGAAAGAACATGAATCGGTATATGTCGGGTATCTGGGTTTTTCTTCAAATGGCGTAGCACCCCCCACCCATCTAGAATAGGTAGCTGAATATCCAACAGAATTGCTGAGGGTCGATAGTGCTCTGCCAACCGCACCCCTTCAGTACCGGTACCGGCATGGATTACCTTATAGCGGTGTTTATGACCCAAATCGATCAAGGTCTGGGCAAAACGTGGGTCATCTTCAACCACCAACAGGGTGCGCTCATCCTTGGGTGAGGTGGTCATCTGATCATCCACCAGTGATGCTCCTACCCAAGGAGCGGATACATCAAGGGTTGACTCTGGTTCTGCAATACTCTGCTCCAGTTGAGCGGTTGTCTCAGCAACGGCAGAGAGTGCCATACTGGGGGATATCGGTATGACAATGCTGAAGGTTGAACCATGGTCTGTGGTTTTGGTGCTTGAGTTGAGTGCCAGAGCACCTTCCAGCATAGCGGCGATCTGATTAGAGATAGAGAGCCCCAGTCCAGTCCCTCCATAGGTACGGCTGGTAGAGCCATCGGCCTGTTGGAAGGCTTCGAATACCAGTTGATGTTTCTCTTCAGGAATACCCACTCCAGTATCTGAGATGCTAAAGACGATATAGTTCTGTGGATGCTGGCGCAGCTGCTCTCTGAGGTTGCCAAATGTCATCAACTTGTGTGTCAATGAGGGTGTGACTGCGCTCACCTCTACACTAATGGTTCCACTTTGGGTGAACTTCATTGCATTAGAGAGGAAGTTGCGTAGTACCTGTTGCAGACGGTCTTGATCACTCTGAATATGCTGTGGCAAACCTTCTTCAACCTGAACGCTAAACTCCAGCCCCTTCTCTTTTGCCTGAGGTTCAAACAGTGACTTAAAGCTGTTGGCAAACTGAGTGACATCAATATTGCCCAGATGGATGGCCATCTTGCCTGCCTCAATCTTCGAGAGGTCTAGCACCTCATTAATCAGCCCCAACAGGTCGTTGCCCGCATCATAGATTACCTGTGCATTGTTACGTCGCTCCTCCTCACTCTCCACATCCCCTCCTGCAATCAACTTGGAGAGCAGCAGGATAGAGTTCAGTGGGGTACGTAGCTCATGGCTCATATTGGCGAGGAATTCAGATTTGTACTTACTCGACTGTTCCAGCTGCTCAGCCCGCTCATTAAGCTCCCCTTGTGCAGATTGCAGACGGCGATTACGCTCCTCCACATCCTTGCGTGAAGTATCCAGTGCTTGAGACTGCTCCTCTAACTGTTCGTTGCTCTCTTGTAGCTCCTCTTGCTGTACTTGGAGTTCTTCTGACAGTGTTTGTGAGTCTTTCAAGGCAAGCCCTAGGGCCTCTCGTGAGTTGGCAGACTGGAAGGCGATGCCGATCGATTCAACAACACGGCTGATCAAATCGGTTGCATCCTTATGCAGTGGTTCGATGGTCCCCAGCTCGATGACCCCGATAACCTGTTGCTCAAATAAGAATGGCACCACCAGTAGGTGGTGAGGGGCACTCTCCCCCAATCCTGAGGTGACCTTGACATAATCATCTGGTATGTTGGAGAGTCGAATGGGTTTTTCCTCCAGTGCCGCCTGCCCCACCAGAGACTCGCCCCAACGATAGTGGCTAGAGAGGTTTTTACGCTCAATATAGGCGTAACTACCGGTGAGATGAAGTTCCGGCTCACTCAGCAGGTTGCCATCCCGATCATTGTCCATACGCAGATAGAGTATGCCTACACTGGCCCCAAGTGTACTGCAGAGCTGCTCAATGATATTGGATGCGAGCTCTCGTGAGGGCTTCTCTCCACGAATGGTATCGTTAATCTGTGATATCCCTTCATCAACCCAGCTTCGTCGATCGCTCTCCTCTTGGGCTTGCAATAGGTTACCGGTCATGCGTCGGAAACTGGTCGCCAACTCGCTGATCTCATCTCTACCTCGGATCTCAATCGGGGTGTCCAGTTGGCCATCACCAATGGCTGTAGAGGCATCCCGCAGTGCAAGAATAGGGGTGGTAATAGATCGGGTAATCAGAAACACCAGTATCAGGGCAATCAGTACAAATAGCAGGGTGATGCCGATGGTGAAATTTCGGGTTTGGTTGGCAACCATTGTGGCATCAGCATATCGACTCTGAGTTAACTGCTCTTCGATATCGATAAATATTTCAAACTCGATTCGCATCTGATCCTGTAGCTCTTTCCCCACACCGCTCTCTAACATTTGGGCTACATCATCAATAGTCTCTGGATGCCGATTCATCTCCCGCCGTGCTTCAATCTCTGGGGTGGCTACCTCTTGCAGCCACTTGGAGGATAAACGCTCCAAATCATTTAATAACAGTTCATCATTTCGACCTCCAGCATCGTTGGCTTGGGCCTCTGCTGCCTTATGCTCAAGCTGGGATTCCACTCTGCGCAGCTCCCGAATATGGTTAGAGAAGTCAATTTTTCCTTGGTGGAAAGGTTGGAGAAAAACTTCCTTACCAGAAATTAGAAAGCCACGTACTCCAGTCTCTTGGTCTATCATCGCCTTCAGCGCTTGGTTAGCCAGTAGTTGAGCGGCTGGACTTTCAACCTCATGGTAATGGCTGGATAGCCCCTGCACCACGGCTCTAATGTTGTCGATAATGGTCTTGCCTTTTGCGCTGCCCACAACCTGTTGTAGGTGGTCAGCACTCACTGTCCCCTGATTGACTCGGTGGCGTGCCTCGATCTCAGGAATACCTGCCTGCTGTAACCACTGTTCCAATAAGTGTGCAATTCGCTGTAGCCGTTTTACCTGCTGGGGGTTATCACTTACCAGCTGTTCTTCTGTATCAAGAAGCTGCTGAAATTGTCTTAACCCCTCGGTATAGGGTTCTAGAAATACCTCCTTACCGGTAATAATAAAACCACGTTGTCCCGTCTCAACATCAATTACCAGTTTTTGCAGCTTATTGATGTTGGCAATTACAGGTGCATCGTGCTCTATCACAAAGCTGAAGTCATCAATCATCCGGTCCAAATTTTTGAGAACAAAGCCGCTGATGAGCAACATAAAGAGGAGCATTACTCCGTGGCTGAAGCTGATTTTAGTACCGATATTAAGTTTCATAAATCTGGTTCTCAGTGATAAGTGGGTCTATATCTCTATATTTGGGGCTTGTTGCTTCAGCTTGCTACGTGAGATTGCGGCCTGAAAAGCGATGCCTATTGACTCAAGGCTGCGATCTACCACCTCCATGGCATCCTCACTGAGCGCTTCAATACTGCCCAACTCAATTACACCCACCACGCTCTGTTCAAACAGGAACGGAATGACCTGAATATGTTTAGGCGTGGTTGCTCCTAGGCTGGAGCTAATTTTGAGGTACCCCTTGGGGATGTTGGAGAGGTGAATGGTTTTAGCCTGCTCTGCAGCTTGCCCCACAATGGACTCCCCCAAACGGTAGTGGTTGGCATGGCTGTTGTCGGGTGTGTAGCCATATCTTCCATAGGGTCGAAGCTCTTCCCCGTTACGTAGATAGAGGAGCCCAATGCTCGCCTCACTGCCTCTGCAGAGCTGTTCAATGACCTCAGCGGCCAACTCCTGTTCGGAGCGTTCTCCGCGCATAACACTATTGATGGCTGCGACCCCATTATCAATCCAGGCATGACGATCACTCTCCTGTTGAGCTGTAGCGAGGCTGTCTGCCATATGTTGTAGGCTGGTTGCCAGATCACCAATCTCATCGTCCTGTTTGATCTCAATCTGTACCTGTAGATTACCGGCCCCGATAGAGGCGGCAACATCGCGTAGTGCAAAGATCGGGGAGGTGATGGAGCGACTCAGTGAGAAGGCGACACCGACAATAATCAGTATCGCCCCTATGCCCAACAGCAGCATGAGGTTACCCAGTGCTGTCACTGCAGAGAAGGCCTCTGCTACATCTTTCTTGGCAATTAATGCGTAGCTAATTCCGGTCGACATCTCCAGAGGGGTATAGGAGACAATCACCTCCTGTTGACGATAGTCAAATATTTTCCCCCGTCCCGACTGCTGCAGCTTGAGTACAGCACGTGTGGCTACCGTGTCTACCTTACCCTGTTCTGGGTATTGAAAAGAGTGGATTACGCTGTGGTAACGCTTCTCCAGACGAGAGTCTGAGCGCATCAGATAGTCTGGCCCCACCAGTATGGTCTCTCCACTCTCCCCCAATCCTGCTGTGTTACTCATCACCTCAGTGATACGATCAATCGGCAGTTGAAAAATTAGCACACCCACCTTTTTATCCCCATCAAAAACTGGGCTGGCGATAAATCCTGCAGGTTCATCGAAAGAGGGTAGGTAGGGAGAGAAGTCTGCAAAGGCCACTTGTGCCGAACTGCTGAGCTGGTTGGCCGCATGAAAGGCCTTTCCAATGGCACTCTGTGCAAAAGGGCCATCCTGCAGTGAGGTAGCATAGTCGATCTCTTTAAAGACCGAGTAGACGATCTCTCCTGATATTGCATCCACCAAAAATACATCATAATACCCAAAGTGTTGTTGGTGGTTACGCAGCAGTGGGTGAAGGCGCTGATGGATTTGAGAGTAGTCTGAATTATCATCCATTAGATCAAGTTGCTGCTTCTTCCCCAGAGGATGAGGGTTTTGGATGATGTAGGCGTGCTGTAGTGCAATAGCGTTGTTGTTTAGGCGGCTCAGAGTCTGCCCTGTCGCGGCAAATGTGTGACCATTACGTTGCCTATATAGGGTTCCAAACTCATGTGTATAGTACTCATTGAGCTCACTGCGCTGCTGTTCTACGGAGATATTCGATAGCTGTTGTTGATGGTAGCGGGGAAATGCCTCAACAAACTGTGACATTGCAGTAACCACCTCAGCATCTTGAGATAGAGCGATTAGCTGACTGTTCATGGTGCTGAAGTAGTCATGGATTGCCCCCTTTCTACTCTCTCGCACCGCCTCCAGGCTACTATAGGCTTGTTGCTCTAGCGCAGTCGATGCTTGGTCTAGCATCAACACCCCAAGCAGTGTGAGGGGCAGAAGCCCAACCAGCAGAAAGCCACCGAGTATTTTTTGTTTGAGCTTTAACTGCATTCGATTACGTAGAATAAAGTCAGGGCTACAAATGCAACTGAATTTGTGTACTGAGCCACTCTCATCCCCCCCAGGAATTTTAGCTAAGGAAAGCCTGAACAAGTCCTCGAGAATTTCCTTGAATGATGAGATCATAGAA
>JABGQL010000046.1 GCA_018648825.1 Gammaproteobacteria bacterium | reverse complement strand
TTACATTACTGCAATATTTCAAGCCGCTCTGGTGTCCCCACATCGGACCACTGCCCACGATACTGTTCACCACTCAAAATACCACG
This sequence comes from Gammaproteobacteria bacterium, assembly GCA_018648825.1. GTDB lineage: Bacteria > Pseudomonadota > Gammaproteobacteria > Thiopontia. The sequence goes on along the minus strand of JABGQL010000046.1, from coordinate 6,078 downwards.
ATCCACCGCATCAAACAGCATCGGTGCAAGTGGAAAACGCCCACTGCGACCGGAGTCAAAAAACGTGGGATCAAAACGAGCGATACCACTATAGGTCAGCTGCTCCGCACCACTGCGACCACCGTAGTCAGTGATCTGCCCCGCCTGCAGTACAAAATCACCCTGCGGATGGTGTTGAGGGTTATCTACCAGCACCAGATGGGCCGATGATGCGGGAGCCTCTATCAGCCGCGCAAAAGGGTAGTCGGTAAAGAGGTCTCCATTCACCACGATAAACGGCTCTTCCCCCAACAGCGGTAGTGCCTGGGTGATACCCCCTCCAGTCTCCAGCGCCTCACTCGGCTCCGGGGAGTAGTGGATGGAGATACCGTAGCGGCTACCATCCCCCAGTGCAGCGGGAATCTGCTGCCCCAGCCAACCATAGTTGATCACCACCTCGGTAATACCCGCAGCGGCCAACGCTTGTAGATGATACTCAATCAACCTCTTCCCCTTCACCTGCAACAGTGGCTTCGGGGTGTGGTCAGTCAGTGGGCGCATGCGCTCTCCTCGCCCCGCTGCCAAGATCATCGCCTTCACAGCAATCGACTCGTCAACTCATGCAGTGGAGCCAGCTCGGGGTAACGACCACTCACCTCTGCCACATAGTTGAGGGTGCGAGGGATATCGTTGAGATAACCCGGTTTACCATCACGGTGGTTAAGACGAGCAAAGATTCCAATCGCTTTGAGGTGGCGCTGCACCCCCATCCAGTCGAACCAGTGCGTAAACTGTTGCTGATCAACCGTTGCCGAGATCATCTCTCGCTCAATCAACTGCTGGTGGTAGTGTGCCGTCCAGCGCTCAATCTCAACCTGCGGCCAATCGATATAACAGTCTCTCAGCAGCGAGACCAGATCATAGGTGATCGGCCCCCACACCGCATCCTGAAAATCGATCACCCCCGGATTACCTGAACGGGTCACCATCAGGTTACGGGAGTGATAGTCCCGATGCACGGCAACCCTAGGCTGACTCAGCGCCACCTCAGAGAGCAGGGTAAACTGTTGATCCAACATCTGCTGCTCAGCAACGCTCAATGGATAATCTCGGTGCAGCTGTAGATACCACTCACGAAACAGCTCCATCTCACGCATCAGTAGTGCATGGTCATACGCAGGTAGAGGGTGGTCGGTTGCGGGCCACTGCTGCTGCAGCAGTAACAGTGCCTCCATAGCATCACCATAGAGCTGTTCTGCGTGCTGTGCATTCAACTGGTTGAGGTAAGGGGTACTCCCCAGATCAGAGAGCAGCATAAACCCCTGCTGTAGATCAACTGCGTGTAGTGCAGGTGCCTGCACCCCACACCGTTGCAAGGTCTCGGCAATCGCCACAAAGGGGGCTGAATCCTCCTTCTCCGGCGGGGCATCCATCACAATCAGACTCTCCCCCAAGCTCTCTCCCTGCTGCGCAGCCGTGAGGCGAAAATAGCGCCGAAAGCTGGCATCTGCCGAGGCGGGAGCCAGTGTGTAGTCATCCCCCCAGTGAGGGAAGTGTTGCGGCAGGGTCTGTACAATCCACTGCTCCAGTTGTTCTAGTCGTTGGTCCATTGTTTTTATTCAAGTTTTACGTTTTTTTGATGGTGTGAATTGTACTCTTTAGACTACCAGCCATGTATAATCGGTCGCAGAAATCGGCCATCTGAAAGATAAACCATTGAAACGACAACACTGTAAAACAACCGGATTACTTCTCTCTGTCCTTGCCTGTGCAGTCTCTGCCCAAGCCCACGCGGAGGCTCCTATGCGCTGTGTGGTCGATCACGAGGGTAAATGGCTCTGCGGCTCACCTGAGCAGGTTCCCCTCTCCAAGGCGGTACCACTCTCAAAGACCACCCCCGTGCCGAGCAAGCCTCACTCTGCAGCGTCTCAAACACGCCCTGCAGAATACGCTATGCCAGCTAAGGCTACACAACCCGTCTCTACCCCTCCACTTCAGCCTGCCGCCAATACAGCACCTACACCACAACCGCAAAAGGCCAAGCCTCCAGTCGTGGCAAAACAGGGAAGCCGTAATTGCCCCATCCCTGCAACAGGAAAGAGAGGGCCGATTGCTCTCACCGACCGCAAAGATGCCGCACTCGCGATTGATGCCGATGATATGGAGATTCAGGGCAAAAACATCTTTATCTACAAGGGTAAGGTGACGATGGAGCGAGCCGATCAGTCACTGCTGGCTGACCATGCTGTCTATAACCATAAGTTGGGGAGCTTTGAGGCCAACGGTAACCTGCGCTATAAAGAGACTGGCACCGAGTTACAGGGAGAACGCCTCACACTCAACACCCAGACTGATAGCGGCACCATCGATAACGCCCACTATACTATTGCGACAACAGGTGCCAGTGGAGATGCCAAGCAGATTGAGATGGTAAGCCGTTACCTCAACCGCTACCACAACACCACCTACACCACCTGTGATCCCGCAGAGAAGAGTTGGGAGCTGCAGGCCGAACAGATTGAGATGGATGAGCTAGAGGGGTGGGGCAGCGCCAAAAATGCGGTGGTTCGCTTCAAGGGCGTGCCTATTCTCTACACCCCCAGTTACACCTTCCCACTGGATGAGCGTCGCAAGTCCGGTATGCTCTTCCCTACTTGGGGATATAGTGAAGTCGGAGGTGGGGATTTCAGCGCCCCCTACTACTGGAATATCTCCCCTAACCAAGATGCCACTATCACACCTAGAAGCATTGGCAGACGTGGCTTGAGCCTAAGCGGAAACTTCCGTTATCTCAACAGTGACAACCACGGTGAGATTGATGCCAGCCTGCTGCCGAGTGATGACCTTACCGGGAAGGATCGCTATCAATTTAAGCTCAACCACCAAGGTGACCTAGAGACCGCCCAGCTGGTCAATCCACTGAGCTACCAGATCAACTATGCCACCCTCTCAGACAAGCAGTACCTGAGCGACTTTGGCAACAATCTGGGGTTATCCAGCTCAGACACCTTAGAGCAGACTGCAACCATCCATTACAATCAGGATCGTTGGGCGGTCTCTGCACTACTCTCTGACCACTACACTGTAGGCACTGCTGCTGAGCCTTACCGCAGACTGCCACAGATTGATGGCTCTTGGTCCAGCGAGAGCGCCAACAACCAGCTCAACTACAGTGTAGAGGGGCAGTTTGTCCACTTTGACCACAGCAGCAATAGCAATGCCGAGCGCTACTGGATCAAACCCAGCGCCAGCTACAACTACACACTACTGAATGATGCAGCCTACATCAAGCCAGCGGTATCCCTCTCACAGAGCCACTACTCACTGGACAGCGGTAGCAGCTCCAGCATGAGCGTACCGCACTACACCCTAGAGAGCGGGCTCTTCTTCGAGAGAGAGAGCAGCACACACCTGCAGACACTGGAACCAAAGGTCAAGTTTAACTATATCCCTGATGGCAAGAACTCCGGCTACAACTTTGAGACCAACAGTGATGACTCCAGTGAGTCTCACAGCAAAGACAGTGCACCACACACCAAAGTGGTCACCCTCTCTGTTGCCAGTGACCTGCTGAGCAATAGCGATGGCACCAAACTGCTCTCCACCTCACTTGAACGTAGCCGCGATTTCCGTAGTGACCGCACCGAGGACTGGAACAACCTGATCGGCAAGATCAGTAGCGAGTACGGTTCACACAATGCCGCGCTGAAGATCCACCTCGACAGTCCACAGAGCGGCTACACCCCAGAAAGCAACTACACCTCTTGGAGCAATTACAACTCTTGGAGTAACACCCTCCACACCAGCTACCAGTTTGATAACGATGCTGGTCAGCTAATGAACCTGGGCTTTATTCAGGAGCGCGGCAGCAAGAAACAGCTCGACCTCTCCAGCGCTTGGGAGATCAACCACCAGTGGGGGCTGTTTGCACGCTACAACCAAGAGTTGATCAGCAGCAATAAACACCGTCTGGAAGACCTTATTGGTGTCAGCTATGAGAGCTGCTGCTGGTCTACAAACTTTACCCGCCGCAAGTTCTTCACCGGGACCGACAGCAATGGTGCCAACGAATTTGATACCACCTGGATGCTGGTACTGGAGCTGAAAGGGATGGGTAAACTGGGCAAATCCAGCAACCTGAATCAGCTACTTGAAGAGAGCATTCTCGGATATAAAAGCAAACCTTAACCACGGGCCGTACTGATGAGAACACCTAAATCGCTGCTTCTGGCCGCCTCTCTACTGCTATCCAGCGCTGTCAGCGCCACCCCTATTGCTGGGGTGGACCGCATTTTGGCACTGGTGAACAACGACATCATCATGAAGAGTGAGCTGGAGAGTGAACTCTCTAGCATCGTGCAGCGCCTACGTGCACAGAAGGCAAAACTACCCCCTGTACAGACCTTGGCACAGCAAGTGCTAGAGAAGATGATCACTGAACGGCTGCAGCTTCAAGCTGCAGAGAAGGCCGGCATCATCATTGATGAGTCAACCACCGACCGTGCCCTGCAACGCATCGCCAAACGCAACAAGCTCAGCCTCTCTGACTTCAAGCAGGCCCTCAACAGTCAAGGGGTAGACTACCTCAGCTTCCGCGAAAACCTGAAGAAGGAGATCGCACTAGAGAAGCTGAAGGTGAAGAAGATTGAGAACCGAGTCAACATTACCGATAGTGAGGCCAAGCGACTGGCTGATCAACTGGCCGCTGATAGCGCCGACTCACTGCGCCAGTATCAACTGGGCCACATCTTGGTTCCGCTACCGGAGGGGGCCGCTCCCGAACAGATTCAGACTGCAAAATCAAAGGCCACACAGATTGTAGACTCCCTGAAAGAGGGGGCCGACTTCCGTCAGACCGCCATGGAGCAGTCCAGCGGAGCCAACGCACTGGAGGGTGGTCTGCTGGAGTGGCGCACCCGTGCCGAACTCCCCTCTCTATTTGCACGACAACTCTCTGCACTGCGCAGCCAACCCTTTGTCGGACCACTGCGCAGCGCCAGTGGCTTTCACCTACTCTCTCTAATCAAGAGCCGAGAGCAGCAGAGCACACACTTGGTCACCTTGACCCACGCCCGCCACATACTGTTAAAGTCGAGCCAATTAAAGCCCGATAGCGAACTACAAGCACGCCTAGAGATTATCCGTGAGCGCGTACTCAGCGGTGAATCCTTCGAAGAGCTGGCACGCTCCAACTCTGAAGATGGCTCAGCCAAGGATGGAGGAGATCTTGGCTGGCAGAACCCAGAGAATCTGGTACCGGAGTTCGTCAAAGAGTTGGACAAGCTGAAAGCCAATCAGATCAGCCCCATCTTCAAGTCCCGCTTTGGCTGGCACATCATCCAGATGGTCGAGCGCAAACAGGAGGACAACACCGAGGCCCACCTGATCAGTCAAGCACGCAAGATGATTCGCAAGCGTAAAGTGAGTGAGGCCACAGAGACTTGGCTACGCCGCCTCAGAGATGATGCCTATATTGAGTATCGTCTCGACGACATCTAAACAGTCCCCACCACAATGGCATTCGCCTTCACCCCCGGTGAACCTGCTGGCATCGGCCCCGATCTGGCGGTACAGATCGCGCAACAGTCTCGTGACTATGAACTGGTCACCTTTGCAGACCCTGCACTGTTACAGACTCGTGCCCAACAACTGGGGTTCACACTACAGATCAGTGATGACCTGAAGCAGGTCGAACGCAAAGCGGGAAGACTGACGGTTCGCCCGGTGCCGCTAGAGGCCGCTATACAGCCCGGCATTTTAACCCCCAACAGCGCTGCCTATGTACTGGAGACCATTCGCCTAGCCACAGAATCTTGCCTTCAAAATGAGTACAGTGCGCTGATCACGGGCCCCATCCATAAAGGGATCATCAATGATGCCGGTGAGGCGGGACTGGTCTGCCGCGCCTGCGGCCCAGAGCGTATACAGCAGATCCCCTTCAGCGGCCACACCGAATATCTACAGGCGCTGTGTGGAGTTGATGAGGTGGTGATGATGTTGGCCATCCCCAGCACCGCCACAAAACAGCCACTGCGGGTAGCGCTGGTCACCACCCACCTGCCGCTCTCAGAGGTTGCCGCCGCCATCACCCCGCAGAAG
>JABGQL010000152.1 GCA_018648825.1 Gammaproteobacteria bacterium | reverse complement strand
TACTCATGCTGTACTAAGACGACCGAACACAATAAATGCACATTTATTATGTCCAGCCGCCTAACGGTAATCTGCCTCTCTCTGATGTCGAACAGCCAGCACCGTAATCATCTCATCATTCTCAATCTCAAACAGCGCGACATAACCACCTGAACCAAAGGAGATCAAAATCTCTCTCAGAAAGGGGGTATCTGGCATTGCTTTTCGGCAAGCAAAAGGAAAGTCCTTCAAGAACTCAATACTCTTACTGATTTCATCGCGGGCTCGTCGTGCCATCTTGATATCACGCTGGAGTTGAAAATGGTAAAGGCGTTTCAGATCTTCTTTTGCGCCTTTTGTATATCGAACGGTGTAACTCATTCGTTCTCGGCTTGCGACAGCATATCATCCAAGTCAGACAGCACCTCTTCAGAAGAGAAGTACTCCTCCTGCTTTCGCGCATCTTCTCGTGAAGCCATGCCTCGCGCGATAAATGCCTGCTGCATCTGACGATGCTGAATACCATCCCGCAACGACTGAACCACAAAGCTGGAGAGCGTTTCACCCTCTTCCAATATATTCTCTGCTGCAAGACGTAGCTCGGGGTCTACACGTAACGAGGGAATCGATGCCGTTTTCATAACGCGCTCCTAATCTGCACTGCATATGCGACTCAAGATAACAAAAATCTACAAAATTGACAATTCACTCATGAAACCGATCATAAATCCGCTGTGCAATCTCTCGATTGATGCCCGGAACCCCTGCAATATCCTCCACCCCAGCCCGTGCCACCTCTTGTAGTCCACCAAAGTGGCTCAATAGCTGCTGCCTGCGTTTTGGCCCCACCCCTGTAATACCTTCCAGCGGTGAGGTGTTGCGCTTTTTTGCCCTCCGTTGACGATGTCCGGTAATAGCAAAACGGTGCGCCTCATCCCGTATCTGTTGAATCAGCAGCAGTGCGGGGGCATCTGCAGGAAGGGTTTGTGCCGCTCTGCCATCGAGGAAGAGTTTCTCTTGACCCTCTTTGCGATCTGGCCCTTTGGCTACACCGAGGATCTGTACCCCCTCCACCTGTAACTCTTCCAGTACTGCATGGGCCTGTGCACACTGACCGGGGCCACCATCAATCAGCAATAGGTCAGGCATCTTCCCCTCCCCTTTTTTCAGTCGGGTGTAGCGCCGCTCTAACGCCTGGTACATCGCAGCATAATCATCGCCACCGGTGATCTCTTCAATATTAAAACGGCGATAATCGGACTTGAGTGGCACCCCCTCTTCAAATACCACACAGGAAGCGACGGTCTCTTCCCCCATGGTGTGGCTGATATCAAAACACTCCATCCGTTGCGGGAGCTGATCTAGCTGCAGCGCATCCTGTAACCCCTCTACTCGAGCTACCGCACTAGCGGCATGAGAGAGACGGCTATTGAGCGCCAGCTCGGCATTCTCTTGCGCCATCTTCATCCAGCGCGCGCGGTCCCCTCGTAGTTGGTGACGGATAGCCACTTTATGACCCGCCTCTTCACTGAAAACATTCTGCAACAAGGCTTGTTGGTCCGGAGAAAAATTGACCAGAATTTCTGAAGGCGGCTGATGATCCAGATAGTGCTGCGCAAGGAAGGCGTAGAGCACCTCTGCCTCACTCTTTCCCTGTACGTTTTTGGGAAAGTAGCTGCGGCTACCCAAATTCTGTCCATGCCGGAAGTTGAATAGCTGAATGGATGCGCTGCCACTCTGCAGTGCAATCGCCACCACATCCAGGTCACCTCGTTCACCACTGATGTACTGCCTCTCTTGCACACGTCTGAGGTTTGAGATCTGGTCTCGCAACTGGGCAGCATCCTCATAATGCAACGCTGCTGCGGCCTGCTCCATCCGCTTCACCAGCTCCTCTACCACTTCACCACTTTTACCCTCCAGAAACAGCACCGCATGACGCGCGTCTTGTTGATACTGCTCTGGCGAGACCAGCTCCACACAAGGGGCGGCGCAACGCTCAATCTGGTATTGCAGACAGGGGCGGGAGCGGTTACGAAAGAAGCCATCCTCACACTGCCGCACCGGAAACAGCTTCTGCATCAGACGCAAGCTCTCACGCACCGCACCCGCACTGGGATAAGGGCCAAAGTAGCGCCCCTTCCCTTTTCGTGCACCACGATGGAGGCTAAGACGGGGAAATTGTTGCTCTGCAGAGAGGTAAATATAGGGGTAACTCTTATCATCTCGCAGCAAGATGTTGTAGCGCGGACGGTGCTTCTTGATGAGGTTGCTCTCAAGGATCAACGCCTCATTTTCGGTATGGGTGATGATCACCTCTACCTGAGCCACGTGCGACATCAGTGCCACCGTCTTGGGGGCTAATCCACTGCTGCGGAAGTAGCTGGAGACCCGTTTCTTCAGGTTACGCGCTTTGCCTACATAGAGGATCTCTCCCGATATGCTCAACATCTGGTAGACACCGGGGCGGGTGGTTTCTGGGGGCACGACCTGTTGCATAGCGAGGAATGGTATCATGGTGTGCTATGAACACTGCCGAAGAGAGCCTGAAGCGACTACACCGTATCATCGATACAGAAAGTAGCGCACCAGAACAGCCCTCTCGCTCACTCCAGCCACGTCATGAACCTGCAGAAGCGTTCGCAGAAATCAGCCTGCCCCCGCAGAGGAATCTATCTCTGAAAGGGAAACGCCCCACTTTCTTTCTCTCTCGCGGCGAACAGGGTGGCCAACTGCTGAAGCAGGCTGCACAACTAAGGCGACTCAATGAACGGGTGATGGGAAAATTGGGTCTCCCCTACTCGGCACACCTCCGACTTAGCTCAATCAACCCCAAAGGGGTTGCACTGTTCCATGCAGACTCTCCCAGCTGGACACAGCGAGGCCGTTTTCTACAACAGAATTTACTAGACCTACTGCACCAAGAGGGGGCTAGACAAGTCACCCAGGTCAAGCTGAAGGTGCGCTTCTCCAATGAGCCACCTGCACCGAAGGTGGTTGCACCCAAACAGCCCTCACCCGAGATTGGAAACCAACTTAACAATGAAGCACAACAGAGTGATGGCCCCTTAAGCGCTGCGCTACAGCGGCTCTCTAACACACTGCTACGCAACCGCTCCCGATGAGATGGTGGGGACAGCTACTACTATTTACGGTCGCCTTTTTTGTGCTGCGTGGGTGGATGCAGTCCGACATGGTCAATGGCTCTGCACCCAGCTTACAAGGCACACCCATTTCTGGAGGGTATTTTTCACTTGATACCCCTCGCACTGAACCGCTGCTGCTCCACTTCTGGGCCAGTTGGTGCCCCGTCTGTAAGCTAGAGCAAGAGGGAATTGAGTCAATTGCGCAAGACCATGCCGTGGTCACCGTTGCAATGCAGTCAGGTACAGCGATGGAGGTCGAGCACTATCTGCAAGAGCAGCAGATGCAAGCGGCCACACTCGTCGATGAGGATGGGTCGCTATCTCAGCGTTTTGGCGTCAGCGCTGTGCCCGCCACCTTTATTCTCTCTCCTGACAACCAGATCCGTTTTGTTGAGCGTGGCTTCACTACAGAACTGGGGCTACGCACCCGAATCTGGCTGACGCAGCAACTCTACTCGCGTTAGAATAGGTCGTTTTACCACTACCGTTAGGGGAAACAGCATGTCTCAAGCCGCCGATGGCAATACCGTCAAAATTCATTACACCGGAACACTGGAGGATGGATCACAATTCGACTCTTCCGAAGGGCGCGAACCACTAGAGTTCACCATCGGCGGCGGCCAAGTAATTGTTGGCTTTGATACCGCCTGTCGTGGCATGGAAGTTGGGGATAAGAAGACGGTAACTCTCCCCCCTGAAGAGGCGTATGGCGAGCATAACCCAGAGATGGTTGCACAGGTTGAACGCGGCATGATGCCAGAAGATATGGAGCCTGAAGTCGGTATGCCAATGCACGCCTCTGGCCCCAATGGTGAGATGCTGAATTTTGTCATCATCGATTTTGATGATGAGAGCGTTACCGTGGATGGCAATCCACCTCTGGCAGGCAAGGCGTTGACCTTTGCAATTGAGATGGTTGAGATTGCTTAAATACAAAAGCCTTTAACCACAGAGAGCACAGAGGACACTGAGATTTTGGAGGGAGACCCATTAACGCAGAAGATTATTGGGTGCGCTATTGAGGTACATCGAACTTTGGGGCCAGGCCTGCTGGAGTCAACCTATGAACGCTGCTTAACTCATGAGTTGCATTTAGCTGGACTATCTTTTCAGTCGCAACTGGCTATTCCTGTTGACTACAAAGGTATTCACCTAGACTGTGGTTATCGTCTTGACCTGCTAATCGAAGGGCGTGTAATTATTGAGTTAAAAAGTGTAGAGCGACTAAATTCAGTACATGATGCACAAATTTTGACCTATATGAAGCTTTCTCACATCACTACTGGATTACTCATTAATTTCAACCAATCTCGACTCATTGACGGTATCAAACGACTCAAGCTTTAATACCTCTGTGATCTCTGTGTCCTCTGTGGTTACAAATTTACTTATGAATCAGCTACAAAAAGAAATCAACAAACGGCGCACCTTCGCCATCATCTCTCACCCGGATGCGGGTAAGACCACCATCACTGAGAAGCTGCTGCTATTCGGGAAACTAATCCAGCAAGCAGGTACGGTGAAGGGGCGTGGCTCAGATCGTCATGCCACCTCCGACTGGATGGAGATGGAGAAGGAGCGTGGTATCTCAGTCACCACCTCAGTGATGCAGTTCCCCTATAAAGAGCGGATGGTGAATCTGCTCGATACACCAGGGCATGAAGATTTCTCTGAGGATACCTATCGCACTCTAACTGCGGTTGACTCAGCATTGATGGTGATTGATGGTGCAAAGGGCGTTGAGGCACGAACCATTAAACTGATGGAGGTGTGCCGTCTGCGCACTACGCCAATTCTCACCTTTATCAATAAAATGGATCGCGATATTCGTGACCCCATTGAGCTGCTGGATGAGGTGGAAGAGGTTCTCAATATCAAGTGTGCTCCGATCAACTGGCCCATTGGTATGGGGAAACAGTTTAAGGGGATCTATCAACTGGATCAGGACCGTACCATTCTCTATAGCACTGGCCAAGGCCATACCGTTCAGGAGGAGAGGGTCATCGAGGGGCTGGACAATCCAGAATTGGATGAGGCCATCGGAAGTCTGGCTGATGACCTGCGAGAGGAGCTGGAGCTGGTACAGGGAGCAAGCCACCCATTTAATCTAGATGAGTATCTGGCAGGCAAACTGACTCCCGTTTACTTTGGCACTGCACTCGGTAATTTTGGTGTCAAGGAGATGCTGGATGGTTTTGTCGAAATCGCCCCCACACCACAGTCTCGTGACACAGAGGATCGCACTGTCACATCTGAGGAGGAGAAGTTCACCGGCTTTGTATTTAAGATCCAAGCCAACATGGACCCCCGACACCGGGACCGCATCGCCTTTATGCGCATCTGCTCTGGAAACTTCAAACAGGGGATGAAGCTGCATCACAGCCGTATCAACAAGCCGATTGCCGTACCCAATGCTCTCACCTTCTTGGCTGGAGATCGCTCTCATACAGAGGAGGCGTGGCCGGGAGATATCATCGGACTACACAACCATGGCACCATTCAGATTGGGGATAGCTTCAGCCAGGGGGAGACACTACGTTTTACCGGTATCCCCCACTTCGCACCCGAGCTCTTCCGGCTGGTGCGTTTGAAGGACCCACTGAAAAACAAACAGCTTCAAAAGGGGCTACAGCAGCTCTCTGAAGAGGGGGCCACTCAGCTCTTTATGCCACTCAACAACAATTACCTCATCCTTGGGGCGGTTGGCATACTGCAGTTTGATGTGGTTGCGCATCGCCTAAAACATGAGTACAAGGTCGAAGCTCTCTATGAGAGTGTCTCAGTCTATACCGCACGCTGGGTAGAGTGTGATGACGTAGTTGAGCTGGATCGCTTCAAACAGAAGAGCAGTGATAACTTGGCAATGGATGGAGGAGGTAACCTCACCTATCTTGCGCCCACGCGGGTCAATCTAGATCTAACCATTGAGCGCTGGCCCGAGATTCAGTTCCACGCCACACGCGAACATTAAAGCCCCTCTAACCAAGCCGCCTATAAGTTAATTTATTAACACATAACAATATTAGTGTTTCAATATTCAATTCTTCTCTTTATAATACGCTCAGTTGTTAAGGGGTAAGAGTCACCCCAAACATCCAAGATTCATTAAATTT
>JABGQL010000163.1 GCA_018648825.1 Gammaproteobacteria bacterium | reverse complement strand
GTGTATAAAGTGTGAGCTGGGTCTGTTCTGAGGTTAGGGGCTGCTCTTAGCCGAGATCTCCATCCTACTGGATGAACCGCTCCGGGTTTACCGGAGACTGTTAAGCTTAATAGACTCAGATATGCTGCGAGAGGCGTCACAAATTTATTGAGGTGGATTTCCTGTTCTGTAACATATAGTAATAAATAGTCGGCCCTCCCTTGTGACTGTAGAATGGTTGCCATGGATCTCACTCTATTATCATATGACTAACGGTCAACACTTGGCCCCCGGAATGCGCGTTATCATCCGCGATGAAGAGTGGGTTGTGCGCAAAGCTGAACTCTCTTCCGATGGTGGCCAACAACTCACCTGCGATGGCCTCTCAGAACTGGTCAAAGGGACAGAGGCAATCTTCCTTACTCAGCTGGAAGGGGAGATTCAGGTGCTGGATCCAGTCGATACCCTGCTAGTTGATGATGACTCCTCTGGGTACTCCCGTTCACTGCTCTACATCGAAAGTCAACTGCGCAAGCGGGCGATCAATGACCAGAAAATCCATGTTGCACATCAGGGAGCAATGGATCTAGTCCCTTATCAACTCGACCCAGCACTACAGTCACTCAACCAGCCAAGGCAACGTATTTTGATTGCCGACGCGGTAGGATTGGGCAAAACATTAGAAGCCGGTATCCTCACCTCAGAGCTGATCCACCGAGGTCGTGGCAAACGCATTCTGGTGCTCACCCTCAAGAGCATGATGACCCAGTTCCAGAAAGAGTTTTGGAACCGCTTCACCATTCCGCTCACAAGGCTTGATTCAGTGGGGCTACAGCGAGTACGCAGTCGCATTCCAACCAATCACAACCCTTTTTACTACTACGATAAATCGATCATCTCCATTGATACTCTCAAGCAAGACTCCGAGTACCGCGTCTATCTGGAGCAAGCCTACTGGGACATCATCATTATCGATGAGTGTCACAACGTCGCAGAGCGTAGTAACAGCAGTCAACGTGCGCGGTTGGCTAAGCGCCTCTCCACCCGTTCCGATACCCTGATCATGCTCTCTGCAACTCCGCACGATGGCCGAGCCAAGAGCTTTGCCAGCTTGATGAATATGCTTGATCCAACGGCAATCTCCGATCCAGAGCACTACAACAAGGAAGACTTTAGTAGCAAAGGGTTGGTGGTGCGCCGTTTCAAGAAGGATATTCAGGGACAGGTCGATCGCGAATTTAAAAAGCGTCATGTCTTCAGTGACCGCCACTCAGCTAATCCAGAAGAGGAGGCTGCCTATGAGGCACTGTTGCAGATTTCATTTACCCGCAATGGCGATACCATCACGGGTCACCGTGGGTCACTGTTAAGAGTCACTCTGCAGAAATCACTCTTCTCCAGCCCCGCTGCCTGTAGCAAGAGCGTAGCTGAACGGATTCGTAAACTGCAGAACCGGGAGGAGACCACGGAGGATGAGCAGCAAGAGATCGGTGCGCTGCAGTATCTCGATCAGGCCTTACAGAAGATCACACCTCAATGTTATGCAAAATATCAGGCACTACTCACCCGTCTGAAAAACCGAGAGTTCGGCTGGTCTCCAAAAGTGGCCGATGACCGCCTGGTCATCTTCTCGGAACGGATCGAAACTCTACACTTTCTCCAGCAACAGTTGCAGAGTGATCTCAAACTTAAAGATAAGCAGATCACACTACTGCATGGTGGAATGAGTGATATTGAACAGCAAGAGATTGTCGAGCAGTTCGGTAACCGAGAAAGCCCGCTGCGGCTGTTGCTCTGTTCTGACGTTGCATCCGAAGGTATCAACCTCCACTACCAGTCACACCGCCTCATTCACTTTGATCTTCCCTGGTCACTGATGGTCTTTCAGCAACGTAATGGCCGTGTTGACCGTTACGGGCAAGAGCATGAGCCACAGATCATCTACCTCATCACCGAAAGCGAGCATGAGACCATCCGGGGGGATATGCGAATCCTAGAGGTACTAGAGGAGAAGGATCAGCAGGCCTATGAAAATATCGGTGACCCCTCCGTCTTTATGGGTGTCTATGATGCCGCAGAGGAGGAGAAGCTCACCGAAACAGCCATTGCAACAGGGCAGCAATCACAACAGTTCGATCAGCAATACCAGCCCGACCAGCATAAAAATGAGGGGGATGATCTACTTGCGCTCTTCCTTGGAACCACAGAGCCTGAACAGACCGTAGAACCAGAACAGGAGGCCATCGACCATCTTGCATCTCCCATCAGCCTCTATCCAAATCACTATAGCTGGTGCAAGGCGGCACTCAACCAAATTGTTCAGAATGGTGAACCACTACAGTACTCTGCTCATGATGAAAGTCGACAAATCACCCTCACTGCCAGCGATGATCTGATCCACCGCTTCAAATTTCTCCCCAGAGAGATTCAGCCACAGGAGGGGCAGCTCACCCTCACGGATCAGATTGATACTATCAAGCAAGAGATTGCTCGCAGTCGAGAAGATGAGAACGCATGGCCAAAGATTCACTACCTCTGGCCACAGCACCCCGCTTCAGACTGGTTGGCAGACCGGATGATGAGCGGCTTTGGCCGTCACACGGCACCGGTCATTACCCTCAAACAAAGTATTGAGAAAGGGGAGAAGCACTACCTCTTCTCCGGCCTGATACCCAACCAGAAGAGCCATCCGTTGATTAATGAGTGGTTCTCTGTACGTTTTGTCGATAGGCAGTTTGATGTGATCACCCCTTTTGAGCAGATCATTGCACAGACAGAGTTAGGACAACGTCCCATCCCCAACCCTAACCGCACCGAACTGCCAAATCACCAACAACTTAACCAACTACTTCCACAGGCCGTTGAGCAGGCACGTAGCTGGATGAAACAGCAGCGCGATCTGTTTGAAAAAGAGATCAACCAGAAGCTCACTCTACAGCTAGACGAGCTAGACCGCCTCAAGGGTGGACAACTCAAGCAGTTGGAGTTATCTCTGTCACAGTCGGCAGAGGTCGAGGGGCGCAAGGCGCAGAAACGTGCCCTGCGTCAGCAGGAGATCGAAGAGGTGTTTGACCACTACTGGACGTGGGTTGAAGAGACCATGACTACAGAGCCCCATCCCTATCTCAAGCTTATTTGCGTACTACAGGGGGAGGCGTAACATGCCAGTTACCGAAACTGCCGCCACCTGGATCGGCATCGAGAACGAAAATGAGTTCTACTCCCACCACTACCTCTCTGAGGTTTTCAGTGGGGATATCAAAGAGACACTCTCCAACTGGGCAGAGCAGGAGAAGGGAGGGGAAGGCACAACGGCCGTAAAGGCCCCCTACACCCAACTGCGCAACCTTCATCAAGGCTACTTCGCCAATAATGAGAAGATCCTGCGTGAACGTAGTGCTGCTGAGCGCATTAGTCTACAACGTGAGATCTTCCAGCAGCTGACTCATGCGCTTGGTTATCCATGGCAGCCCCACAACTTGACCCTGGAAGAGGGAATAGAGATACCACTACTGGGGATAGCCGGTAACCCTCATACCCCTGAACTGCTACTGATCGGTGCTTATGATGCGGAACAGCTGGGGAGTGATCCACTCTCCCTCACCCCCAGCAAGGCACAGTTCCACGGCGAACTCCCGCCAGATCCAGAACTACTCAAACAGAGCTGGAACGAGATCATCACCAAACAGATCTTTGCCCAGAATCACCCGCCACGCTGGGTGCTGCTCCTCTCCAACCGCCATCTGCTGTTGATTGACCGCCACAAATGGAACCAGAGCCGCCTGCTGCGCTTTGACTGGGATGAGATCCTCGGCAGAAGAGAAGAGGCCACCCTCAAGGCGACCAGCGTACTGCTCCACCAAACCAGTCTGCTCCCAGAAAGTGGGCAGCCGCTACTCGACACCCTCGATGAGAATGCACACAAACACGCCTTCGGGGTCAGTGAAGACCTCAAGTACGCACTGCGCGAGGCGATTGAACTACTGGGTAATGAGGCGGCCAGGCAACTGGTAGAGAAATCTGATATCGGTTACAGCGGCAAGAGCGCACTCGACCCTGAAGAGCTCACCCGTGAATGCCTGCGCTACATGTACCGACTGCTCTTCCTCTTCTACATCGAGGCGCGACCCGAGCTGGGCTATGTCCCGTTCAACGCAGAGGCCTACCGTAAAGGCTACAGCCTAGAGGCACTGCGTGATCTGGAGATGGTACGGCTGGAGAGTGAAGCCGCCAGAGAGGGGCGTTACCTCCATGACTCCATCCAGCAACTGTTCCGCCTGATCGACAAGGGCTATAGCGGTGTAGCGGGTAGAGCAGGTGAGGACCTCAGTGGTCAGGCCATCCACAACAGCTTCCATATGGAGCGGCTCGATAGCCACCTCTTTAACCCCAAATACACACGGCTACTCAACCGGGTGGTGTTCCGCAACGAAACGCTACAGCGCATCATCAAACTGATGTCGCTCACCCGTAAGGTAGAGGGGAGAGGTCGGCGCAGAAGAGGGCGCGTCTCCTACGCCCAGCTCGGCATCAACCAGCTCGGCGCTGTCTATGAAGCACTGCTCTCCTATCGGGGCTTCTTTGCCGCTACCGACCTTTACGAGGTGAAAAAGGCAGGGGAGAAGGAGGATATGCTCAATACCGGCTACTTCGTTCCACAGTCAGAGCTGGAGCTCTACAGCGAAGAGGAGCGCGTCTACGATAGTGACGAAGACAAAAACCGAGTGCTGCGCCGCTACCCCAAGGGGAGCTTTATCTATCGCTTGGCCGGGCGTGATCGGGAGAAGTCTGCGTCCTACTACACCCCCGAGGTGCTCACCCGTGCGCTGGTACAACAGGCATTGAAAGAGCTGCTCAAAGATAAAAGTGCGGACCAGATACTCGGTCTCACCATCTGTGAGCCAGCAATGGGCAGTGCCGCCTTCCTGAACGAAGCGGTCAACCAGCTCTCCGAGGTCTACCTAACCCGCAAGCAGAAAGAGCTGGATCTGCGTATCCCCCACGACCAGTACGCAGCTGAACTGCAGCGAGTACGGATGTACATCGCCGACCGTAATACCTATGGGGTCGACCTCAACCCTGTGGCGGTAGAGTTGGCTGAGATCTCCCTTTGGCTCAATGCGATCCACCCGGGTCGACAGGTCCCCTGGTTTGGTTACCAGCTCTTCAATGGAAACTCACTGATTGGCGCAAGGAGTGAGGTTCACGACAGCGCAAGACTCACTCAGCAGACCAAAGAGCACCTTTGGTACAACCGTGCCCCACGCAGCGTATCCCCCTCTCTCTCAGGGAGAGAGGGCAGAAAGCCCAGTGAAATTTACCACTTCCTGCTTCCTGATCTCGGTATGACTAATTATGGGGACAGGGTTGCAAAAAGCCTTCGCCCGGAGGCCTTTAAACAGCTCAAGGCGTGGAACAAGGCATTCAATAAACCCTTCAATCCGGAGCAGATCGCAATTCTTCAATCCCTCAGCGAGAAGATTGACCAGCTCTGGGCGGACCATACCGATCAGTTGGCCCAGGATCGAGAACGTACCGAAGACCCGTTAACCGTCTGGCCCACCCCGCAACAGCAACAGGGGAGCAGTACTAGCGACAAGGATCAGATTCGTACTCAGGGGATCTTTAACCAGAATAGCAAATACGCCTCCAGTTACCGCCGCCTGAAACTGGTGATGGACTACTGGTCCGCCCTCTGGTTCTGGCCCATTGATCTGGTGGATCAGCTACCGACCCGTGATGAGTTTATTGCTGAAGTGGGGCTGCTGATCAACGGCAATGTGATGGAGGTAGAGACCATTGAACAGCCGCCGGAACAGCGGGATCTGCTCGAACCCATCCCAACACAATCAGAGGAGCGACGAACAACACCTGCAGCGGTAACGGCAACCGGATCAGAACAGCACCAGCTGGGGCTGGAGTCAGAGGAGTCATACCCACAACTGCACGACCATCGTGGTCAGCTACACCTGGAGCGGGTGATGGAGTTCTTCCCAAGGCTGCAGCGGGTGCAGCAGTTGGCGGATCAGCATAAATTCTTCCACTGGGAGCTGGCCTTTGCCGACATCTTCCAGCAGCGTGGAGGCTTTGATCTGATTCTTGGGAATCCACCCTGGCTAAAGGTAGAGTGGAAAGAGGGTGGTATTCTGGGGGATGCCAACCCCATCTTCCATCTGCGCAAGCTCTCGGCAAGCAAGTTGGCTGAAGCGCGTCAGCAGGCATTTGAGCAGTTTAACGGGCTGGAGCAGCAGTGGTTTGCAGAGTATGAGGGGCA
>JABGQL010000115.1:11729-42584 GCA_018648825.1 Gammaproteobacteria bacterium | reverse complement strand
TCTGGCTCTGGCTCTGGCTCTGGCTCTGGCTCTGGCTCTGGCTCTGGCTCTGGCTGTTGCGGCGTTGGAGGCTCCAATGCGATTTCAATGGTTTGTTGGTTCTGTTGCTGACCACCAAAGTCGAACTGTAGTGGTTCTTTCCATGTAATCAGTAGTATGCCATGCAGGAAAATAGAGAATACAACGAATAATGAGAGTCGTTGTCTGCTTGTATTCAGTCGCCATCCTGCATGGAAGAGATTCATTGCATCCGGTAATTGATAGAGAGAAGGAGTGTTCTTCCTGCGGTAGTAAACCCCTTTTCTAATTGATACTGTTTGTCAAATAGGTTACCTACTTTGAAATGGAGTTTGGTTTGTTGGTTGAGCTTGTGTCCCAGCTTGAGGTCAAGTTTGCTATACCCAGAGATTCGGCTGTCTCCGTAACTGAAACGGTGGCCCTGATTAACCCAGTCAAGGCTTAGGTTGTATGTGCCTAATGTGCGGGTTCCATGCAGCTTTAGGGTACGTTTTGCTCTGCCAAGGAGCTGTTTTGACTCTTTACGGTCCATCGGGTTGAGTAGGGTTAAGGAGGTGTGGAGCTTCCAAAAGTCAATTTCTGTATCAATTTCCAGTTCAAGGCCATCAATTTCTGCCTTGTTTATATTCATATAAGAGGCATCTGCAATACTCCAGTGGTTGCTTGGGTTAGGGTCATGCCAATCGATCATGTTGGATATTACTGTATTAAATAGTACCGCATTCAATGTGGTGCCAGTGGATAGCTCACGGGAATAGTGGATCTCTATAGTTGAAGACTCTTCTGGTTGGAGTGTAGCGTCTCCATAGCTGCTGTCGTAGAGCTGGTAGAGGCTGGGTGCCTTGAAAGCCTCGCCATAGGAGAGACGCAGTGTTGAGTCATTATCCAGCGCCTTTTCGTAGGCGATATCACCAGTCAAGTGTGACCCAAATTGCTGATTATCTTCAATGCGTAGTCCTACGTTGTATTGATTGCTGTTATCGAGATCACCGCTCAGGTTGCCGAATAGTGCGGTACTGCTGCGCTTCCAGTTGGGTGATGAGGTGTAGCTTTTTAGTGTGCTGTCTTGAGAGTAATCAATACCACTGACTAGCCGTTGTTGCTGTGATAGTTTGATGTGGTTAACCCAGCTGGAGGAAAACACCTCTCCGTGGTAGTCGCCAGTGGCATCGTTTTTAGATTGTCGCTGTTGGCTGCTTTTCCCAAGGTGAAACTCACTGTCCCACTGTGAGTTTATGGCTCCTTTCCAGTAAGTGTCGGTACTCCACTGGGTAAAGTCGGATTGGCAGTTGTTGGAAGAATTGCCGCAATAGTCATACTCGTTGTAGCCTGTTGAGTGGTGTGAATTAATGCCGATAATAGTATCTGTAGGGAGGATATAGTCAAGTTGGGCAGAAATTGAGCGGTTTTCATAGCCATCCGCCTCCAGATTGTTATCTTTCGATGAGGTACCATCGGTTCTTAGTTGGCTGGCCTTAAGCGAGTAACTGAATTTTTCTCTGGAGTTTGCAAAACCGGCACTTATCTTTTGGGTGTTTTCAGTTCCTATTGAGATTGATGCAAATTGGCTCTGCTGCTCAGGTTTTGTGAACACTTGGATCACTCCACCGATGGCATCTGATCCATAGAGGCTGGCCTTGGGACCACGGACGATTTCGACTCGTTCAATCAGTTCTACAGGGATGTGTTCAAAGCTGGCGGCGCTGTTGGTACTGGTTACATCATGGAAGCGAACGCCATTGACCAGTAGTAGTAAATGTCCGCTACCTGTTCCGCGAAGATAGAGTGAGGAGTTTTGTCCATACCCCCCCTTAGTGATGAAATCGAGCCCAGTGCTTTGGCTTACCAACTCTGGAAGTGACTGAGCAGCAGATGCCTCAATCTCTTTACGCTCAATTATAGTGACCATCGAGAGCGTCTCATTGATGCTCTCTACGGTCCGGTTAGCTGTGATGATAATGGGTTCCAGTGCATCATTGGAAATGGCCCCGGTGTGGATGGTTGTAGCTAGTGTCGCAACCAATAGTCGTTGTAATTTCATCTCTATTTTCTCCTGACGCACGCCCGCGCTTAAAAGTATTGATCATTTTGATATTTGGAGAGGGGAATATCAGGAGATAACTGCAAGTGAATACTATGTGGTACTAATTGCAGTAACGGCCTATCCACTTAACGCAAATTAGCATGTAATGTCCGGGTTTTTGCCAGCATCATGTCGGCATCGTCTGTGAAAAAATGATGTTACTTGCGTCAAGTGCATAGCCCGTTTGCAGTAAATTGTCCTGAGTATTGCCCGCCGCAATATCACATGTAGCCTCAGGCAGGTCTCCGGGCTTGTGAGTGGTCTCTATGAACCGAGTGGATCGCCTTCCCACATCAATGATGCAGTGGCGTGATGATCCAGTTATCCTCACCTACCGTTGCGGGGGCAGCGCTGGAGTTGCAGTTTGACGTGCGCACCAATCTTCCCTTTTCACTCCTCTCAGCGATGGCTGATCAGAGAACCCAAAACAGGATGCGAATCGTATAGAGGAACTGTGAGCAGGTCAAATCGCTGTTTTTTGACAAGATGGACAGAGATAACAGGGCTGCCCACTACCACTTCTCTTCTCAATGGCTGTTCCACAGGCTCGACACGGCAATCCGCCACGCCGGAACACCCAGAAGCGGCTCGCCTCTTTGGTTTGGCCTTGCTCTATCAGCGTTTCTGCCTGCTCTGGAATATAGGTGATACCACCCGTTCGATAGGACTGTCTCGGTAGCTGTAAAATCTGTTCAGCCAACTGTTCAATTTGCTGTTCACTGCAGTGAGTGGGTTTGGCAGAGAGTGGTAGCCGAGTTAGAAACAGGATCTCACAGCGTAGATAGTTCCCTAACCCAGCTACAAAAGATTGATCAGTAAGAAATCCCCCCAGCTGTCGGTTGCGGAATTTGGGGCTGAGTAGACGCTGCTGAATGGTTTCTCTGCTTAATTCGGGGTCAAACAGGTCCGGCCCCAGCTTGCTGAGAAAGGGGTGAGTTGTGACCTCTGTGTCAGTCAGCACCTCAATGGCTGATGCGCTGTAGAGTAGTGCCGCACCCAGTGCAGTATCGATGCGGATGCGCAGCTGTCGCGTGCTGTCTGAGATCTCTCCCGGCTGTAACACCTCCCAGCGCCCATAGAGCTGGTTGTGGCTATAGAGCGAAAGGCCATTATCAAATCGGGTCAGCATCGCCTTCCCGCGTGTCTTGATACGGATGATGGTCGAGCCTTGTAGTTTGCGCTCAAAGGATTTCAGCTGCTTTAAGCCAAAGTGGATCTGAGTGACTATCTGCCCCTCCAGTACAGTTGCTATCTGATCAGCGGCACGGCGAATTTCTGGCCCTTCGGGCATGTTCATCTCTCTCTGTTTGACGTGGTTGGGGCAGGGGGGATAATAGCCTGCTTATGGATTACCTGCCCACCACCCATCGCAACCGTCCAATGTTGTTGCTGATTACCCTATTTTCGCTCTGCGCTGCGTTGCTGGCGTTGAAGCTGGGCAGTACTACGGTATCGTGGAACGCATTGTGGCAAATCCTCAACGGTGAGTCGTCCGGCGTACTCTCTACCGTTGTGCTGGAGCTGCGTCTGCCGAGGTTGGTGGCGGCCTTTGTGGTGGGGGGGCAACTGGCTCTCGCCGGTCTGCTGATGCAGGTGTTGTTGCGCAACCCGTTGGCCGACCCCTATGTGCTTGGTGTCTCCGGCGGTGCAGCGGTTGCGGCACTGTTTGTGTTGTTGCTGGGTGTCTCCAGTTTCTGGCTTGCCCCAGCGGCGTTTGCGGGTGCCTTGATCTCAATGGCGTTGGTGTTTGGACTGGCGCGGTTGCGCGGCAGTTGGGAGCCGATGCGCCTATTGCTGACAGGGGTTGTGGTTGCTGCAGGCTGGGGCGCTGTGATCACCTTCTTGCTAGCGGTTAGCCCAGATCAAGCACTGCGCGGGATGGTGTTCTGGTTGATGGGGGATTTGGGGCAACCTGAACTCCCCCTCTGGGAGCCGGTTATTCTATTAGTAGGAACGCTACTGGCCTATCTACTGGCGCGTGAGATCAATGTGCTGGCACGGGGTGGATCACAGGCTGCAGCCTTTGGGGTCTCGGTTGAACGCCTACGGCTGCTGCTGTTTCTGCTCGCCTCACTGTTGACCGCAACCGCAGTCACCTTGGCGGGGAGCGTCGGTTTTGTTGGCTTGGTGGTGCCGCATATGATTCGTCTGATGGGTGGCTCTGACCATCGACTGCTGGTGCCTGCCTCGGTGCTGTTGGGCGGTGGACTGCTGACCCTCTCTGATATTCTGGCGCGTACCCTGCTGGCACCACAACAGCTCCCCGTGGGGGTGGTTACAGCCCTGCTTGGTGTTCCCCTGTTTCTTTACCTGCTACAGAGAAGCGGTCGATGAATACCATCCTCTCGACTCAGCAGCTGCAACTCTCCATCGGTGGAAAGCGGGTGTGTGACGCTTTAGATTGGCAGATCCAGTCAGGAGAGGTGTGGGGGGTGTTGGGGTTGAATGGGGTTGGCAAGAGCACGCTGCTGCATACCTTGTGTGGTATGCACGCCGCACACTCTGGCACGATTGAGCTTAATGGAGCGTCGCTGCAACAGCTCAGCCGTAGAGCGATAGCCCAACAGGTGGGGCTACTGTTTCAACATCAAGATGAACTCTTTCCCACAACGGTGTTTGAGCAGGTGATGATGGGGCGACATCCCCACACTACGCTGTTCAGAGGAGAGCAGGCAGAGGATCTGCAACGGGTGCAGCGGGCGATCCAGACCATGGAGCTATCCACTCTGGAGTCCCGCCGAGTCGATACCCTCTCGGGTGGAGAGCGTAGAAGGGTCGCCATTGCCACCATCCTTGCGCAGCAGCCACAGCTCTACCTGCTGGATGAGCCGGAGGCGCACCTTGATCCGAAACATCAAAAGTCGATCTTTGAGCAGATGAGTCAGGTGATCACGCAGCAGCCACGAGCAGCGATGGTGATGGCGCTGCATGATATTAATCTTGCGCTTTACCGCTGCACACATCTGTTGCTGCTATTTGGTGATGGTGTGGTAGAGCAGGGGAGGGTGAGTGAGATGGCAACTCCAGAGCGGATTGAGCGGCTCTACGGCACCCCCATGCGCGCTGTTGAGACCGAGGGGCAGATAGCCTATCTCGCACGATGAAGAAATTACTATTTCCTCTGCTACTACTATTGCCCTTATGCGCAGCCGTGGCAGAACCGCCCAAACGTATTATCAGCCTTGCGCCACACCTCACCGAAATGCTGTTCGAGATCGGTGCCGGAGAGCAGCTGGTCGGTACCGTCAGCTACAGCAACTACCCTGAGGCGGCAACTCGCATCCCCGTTATTGGCAGTTACAACCGACTCGATCTAGAGGCGATACTGGCACAGCGGCCCGATCTGATTCTGGGATGGGAGAGCGGCAATGCCACTGCTGAGTTAGAGCGGCTACGTGCGCTGGGGATTCCACTGCACATCAGTGAGCCCAGAAAGTTGGAAGATGTCGCTACGGTGATGGAGAGCTTGGGCACTCTCATCGGGAGTGAACAGCAGGCCAAGCGCCGTGCCAGCGCCTACCGCCAGCGCCTGCAACAGTTGCGTCAGCAGTACCAGCAGCAGCGTCCGCTACGTGTCTTCTATCAAGTCTGGAATCGTCCGCTGATCACCATCAATGGGGAGCAGATCATCAGCCATGTGATTGAGTTGTGCGGGGGGATCAATGTATTTGCCAATCTAGATAGCCTCTCTCCGCAGATCAGCGTGGAGGCGGTACTGGAGCGCGATCCGCAAGTGATTGTCGCCAGTGGGATGGATGCCTCACGCCCTGAGTGGCTGGACGGGTGGAGCCACTACCCCACACTGCAGGCGGTACAGCAGGGGGATCTCTACCATGTACCGCCTGATATCTTGCAGCGTCATGGTCCAAGGTTGCTGCAGGGGGCAGAACAGCTCTGTAAAGCCCTGCAAAAAGCGCGCGAATAGAATATTAGGATATTATGATTGAATTATAATAAAAACAATAGCTTGACAGCTTTTGTCTGACCAATTATAGTCGCTGCACTGATTGAGGCAACGCAAGATTGTCACTCATAAAAAAGAAAATAATACGGAGTTCCAAACCAAACATTTGGGGAGATGAGCCGAGGAAATATAATAAAAATACCATCAAAGGCATAGCTTGCGGCTTCTGAGTCAAATCAGAGGCCGTTTTTATTTGTCTGGTCGTTTTTTGGGGTGGTTTTTTTTATCTACGTTATTGATCTCTTTTAGGGGGTTACTGTTTATGAGGGTATCACTCTCCGGTATCATTCGCCCCACATGAATAGCTCTACCACACCTGCCCCGCGAATCCGTGAGATTCCCTATAACTACACCTCCTTTTCCGATCGCGAGATTGTCATCCGCTTTCTCGGTGAAGAGATGTGGGACGTGCTCAACCAGCTGCGTGGGCAGCGTCAGACCGGGCGTTCGGCACGTATGCTGTTTGAGGTGCTGGGTGATATCTGGGTGGTGCGCCGCAACCCCTATATTCAAGACGATCTGATCGACAACAGTGGTCGTCGCGGTGCGCTGGTGCAGGCGCTGATCCATCGGCTGGATCAGATCGAGTCGCGCGCCGATGGTAATGAGTTGGCGCTACAGCTGGTAGAGAAGGCTCGTGAGGCGGTTAGCAGCTTCAAATCATGGATCGACACTCAGGCCACATTCCGCAAAAAGACCCAGCGCGCACTGCTAAAGGTGACGCGCAGAGACAATATCCAGTTTGATGGACTGGCGCGGGTCTCTCATGCTACCGATGCCTCCGACTGGCGTGTGGAGTTCCCCTTTGTGGTGATCACCCCCGACAGCGAGCAGGAGGTGCGAGACATTGTTGAAGTCTGTATCGAGCTTGGCCTCACCATCATCCCGCGTGGTGGTGGCACCGGCTATACCGGCAGTGCGGTACCGCTAGAAGCGGATAGCGTGGTGATCAATATTGAGCGGCTGGAGAAGCTCAGTCCGGTTATACAACGTAGCATCCCTGGAGTGGCAGAGCCCGTCTCCACCATCCGTGCCGAGTCGGGCGTGGTCACCTTCTGTATCAGTGAAGTGGCGAATGCGAAGGGGCTCACCTTTGCGGTAGACCCTACCTCGCAGCACGCCTCCACCATCGGCGGTAATATCGCAATGAATGCGGGGGGCAAGAAGGCGGTACGTTGGGGTACCACGCTGGATAATCTACTCTCTTGGAAGATGGTCACCCCGCAAGCTGATTGGCTGGAGGTGACGAGGGTTAACCATAATCTTGGCAAGTTGCACGATGATCCATTTGCCGAGTTCCAGATTCAACGTTATGAGAAAGATGGTAAGACGGCCAAAGACAGTCCCTACACGCTGCAGATCCCCGCAGATCAATTGCGCCGTCCGGGATTGGGTAAGGATGTTACCAATAAATTCCTTGGTGGACTGCCCGGTGCACAGAAGGAGGGGTGTGATGGACTGATCACCTCTGCGGTATTCCTGCTGCACCCATCCTCTCCATTTACGCAAACGGTTTGTCTGGAGTTTTTTGACCCTGATCTACACCGTGCAGTGCCCGCGATTGTAGAGACCATCGATCTGTTGAAGCAGACTCCCGATGTGGACCTATCGGGTCTGGAGCACCTTGATGAACGCTACATCAAAGCGGTGAAGTACAGCACCAAGGCCGCGCGAGTGGATCTTCCCAAGATGGTGCTGCTGGCGGATATCGGCGGTGAGAGCGAAGCGGCATTGAGTGCAGCAGCGGCCCAAGTGATTGAGGCGGCCAAAGCGCGTGGTGCCGAAGGCTTTGTTGCGGTCAGCCCTGAGGCGCGTAAATCATTCTGGGCTGACCGCTCGCGTACCGCAGCGATTGCTGCCCACACCAACGCCTTTAAGGTGAATGAGGATGTGGTGATCCCGCTTGATCGGCTGGCTGATTATGGTGATGGTATCGAGCGAATCAATATTGAACAGTCGATTCAGAATAAGCTGGATGGGTTAACGGAGCTGGAGGCGCTGATTCAACAGTGGCTTGGCTCACAAGAGAAGCTTGCTCGGCTTGCAGATAGTCGTGAGCAGCAGCAGATTCTTCACACCAAACATGAAGCGGCACTGGCCTTGCTGGAGCAGGTGCAGCTGCGTTGGCAGAGCTTGTTGGATGAGCTGGATAGTCGCTATGAGACGCTCTCTATCGAGCGAGAAGAGTCGGCTGAACTGCAGATTGAACAACAGATTGATCAGCAGAGCACGGTACTTCAGCTGCTTCAACGTCGGCAGCTACGGATCTCTTGGAAGCGCGAGTTGGCACAGCCACTAAAAGAGATCTTCTCTAGCCAAGAGCTGGAGGCGCTACGCAAGAAGATGGACACTCTTCATGCCGAGGTCAAAAATCGTCGCCTCTTTGTTGCTACCCATATGCACGCGGGAGATGGCAACGTACACACCAACATCCCGGTCCACTCCAATAACTATGCGATGTTACAAGAGGCGGATCGTGTGGTGGACCGCATTATGGCACTGGCCCAAGCGCTGGGTGGAGTGATCTCTGGTGAGCACGGTATTGGCCTGACCAAGATGCACTATCTGGATGAGAAAGAGGTGAGCGCATTCAGTCAGTACAAAGAGAAGGTTGATCCGCAAGGGCGATTTAATCGCGGCAAGTTGATGGCAGGCTCTGGCCTTGATGACGCCTACACGCCATCGCTACAGTTGCTGGCGCAAGAGGCGTTGATTCTGGAATCAAATGACCTGGGTGAACTCAACCATATGGTCAAAGATTGCCTGCGCTGCGGTAAGTGCAAGCCCGTCTGCACCACCCATGTCCCCGCAGCCAACCTGCTCTACTCGCCACGTAATAAGATTCTAGCTACAGGGCTGATGATTGAGGCGGTGCTCTACGAAGAGCAGACACGGCGTGGTATATCGCTACGTCACTTTGAAGAGATGAATGATGTGGCCGATCACTGTACCGTCTGCCACCGTTGTGTCACCCCCTGCCCGGTCAATATCGATTTTGGCGATGTCACCGTGCTGATGCGCACCATCCTCAAGAAGCAGAACAAGCGCTGGTCCAAGCCTGCGGGCTGGTTGGCGATGCAGTTCCTCAATGTGACCGACCCACGCCTGATCAAGATCATGCGCACCGGAATGGTCACTTGGAGCTATGCACTACAACGCATGGGTCATCAGATGATGCGAGCTGCAGGGCTGCTTAAACGACGGAAGCGCCCAGTGGCGACCACAGGAAAGCCAGAGCTTAAAGGGCAGTTGGTACAGTTCTTCCACCGTCCCATGCCGGGAGGTATGGCGCAGAAGAGCCCACGCGCCCTATTGGGGATTGAGGATAGCCGTATGGTGCCGATCCTGCGCAACCCACAGACTACCAACGTAGAGTCTGAGGCGGTCTTCTATTTTCCCGGTTGTGGTTCTGAGCGGCTGTTTGGAGAGGTTGAGCTGGCCTGTTTGAGTATGCTCTATGATCTCGATGTGCAGACCATTCTGCCGCCGGGCTATCTCTGTTGTGGCTATCCACAACGGGCGGTGGGGGAAGAGGAGAAGAGTAAGCAGATTACTATGGGCAACCGTATCCTTTTTCACCGTATTGCCAACACCCTAAACTATCTGGATATCAAGACCGTGCTGGTCTCCTGTGGAACCTGTATGGATCAGTTGATGCAGTATGAGTTCCAGCAGATCTTCCCCGGCTGCCAGCTGCTCGACATTCATGAGTACCTGATGGAGAAGGGGGTGACGATGGAGGGCAGGGGTGATCAGCAGTATCTCTTCCACGACCCCTGTCACTCACCCATGAAGCGCTATGCAGCGCAGCAAGTGGCAACCGAGTTGACCGGCGCTACCGTGGCCATTGCCGATCGCTGTTGTGGAGAGTCCGGCACCTTTGCCATCACCCGCCCCGATATTGCAACGCAGGTTAAATTCCGTAAAGAGCAGGAGCTGAAGAGTGATATGGCCAAGCTGGAGGGGGCGAAGAAAATTCTCACCTCCTGCCCCTCTTGTCAGCAAGGGTTGATGCGATACCAGCAAGGGACGGGGCTGGAGGCAGACTATCTGGTGGTGGAGATGGTCAAGCAGCTACATGGTGAGGCGTGGCAGATGAAGTTCTTGCAGACCGTAGAGCAGGAGGGGGTGGAGCAGGTGCTGCTTTAGCTGTTGAGATAATGAGTGAAGCATTCCACAGTAAGCGATTTGATAAAAAAGTTTGGATTACAAACCATGCGATTGAGTCGATGATGAAGAGAAGAGTGACGTTGGATGAGGTCAAACTTGTTGTGGAAAAAGGAGAGTACAGAGTTAGTGATTCACCTCATGGCTGGATTTTTCACCACTTTCCTGAGCGAGAAGATAACCTTGTTTGTGTTGCAGTTGTAGATCAGGAGGCTATCATTATTAAAACGGTAATGATCGACTGGAAATTGAGAGAACAAGAATGAGAATTGCGTATTATGAAGAAGATGACACACTCTATATCGAATTCTCAAAAGAGCCGATTGTTAGGGATGAGTCAGTCAGTTGGAATATCAATATTGGATATACCGAGAACGGGATCGGGGAGATGACTATTCTTGAAGCCCAGAAGAGTGGGGTCTACCCGATGCAAGTGGAGCGTATTGTTTCAGAGGCTGCTTAGGAGCTGTCCAGAAATTACTGTTTGTGGAGCAGGCTAGATTACGACTTCTTGGCTAAACTCGCCTTGCTCGGTGTTTTACGATCATAAAAGATGCTCTTGCCACTGATGCTGATGGGAATTCCCATCGCCACTTCGCACTCAATATAACCTAAGGCGCGTGCTGCCGCGCCCACCCGCTGCTGCACTCGATTGTCGATATTTAACATGCTGGCAGCCTTCGCTGCAGAGGAGAGTGCGACCCCAATATCCATCATCCGCATAATGCAGTGTGGTCCGCTATACCCCATCTCAAAGGTTTTCAGTTCACGCTTCTGTTCAAACTCATGACAGGTTGCATAACCACAACCGCCACAGTCATAACCCGCGGTAACTGGGCCAGCCAGCCCAATCAGCAACAGCCCTTGTGCGTTCTCTGCATTGGCAGCATCCCGATGCCAGTAATTCTCTTTAGAGCTGTTGTGTGCATAGTTGCGCATCTCCTCTGCAATGCGACTCAGGTCATCGGCCTCTGTTAAGGCGACAATCTCCAGACAGTCCTTGCCTCCAGCCTTGGGTGCAGTGATAGCGGAGGCTGCCATCAAGTTAATCACGGTTTCAATGGTCTGTTGCATAACGCATACGCTCGGTTTGGGTTCCTTCCCTGTTGAGGGGGAAGGAGTGTAGTTGAGGTTACAAGTATGTCATATCCATCGGTATCAATTGCCAGCAATGTGCAATTCAAGCGGGGCTACAGAAGGTAGTATCGGTGGAAAAGAAGCGACTGACTGTAGGGTTGATCCTGTTTTCGGTCTGCTCTTCTCATGTGCTGCGCCAAAGCAGTGCATCAGCTCATGCCCCACAGTGCGCATCGCATCATTATCATTCCAGTTATAGGGCATCATCACATGAATTTCACAAGAGCCATCGCGGCGCACCAGTGAGAAGCCGTTTACCTGTGGTCCACGTAGATCGATCAACTCCTGCTTGGTGTGAAAAGAGACCGTGACCGTGCTCACCTCACGGCTAACCGAGAGCGCAGAGTGGTACTTCTTATGGCGTGTGTGGTGCTTGATGGTTTCGTAAGGGATGGGAGCTTTGGTTGTGGCTGCAGTCCGAGCAGCCAATTTAGGGGCGTTAAACGAGTACCCCTTACTGCCGATAGCTGAATGGGTGTTGCTGCTTAGTAGTAGGGTGCAACTGATCAATAGTGTGCAGCCGATTTTTATACTCTTGCTCATCTTTACTCCGTGCATTGCGTTTTTCTGTAATGGCTAGAGCAAGGGGTGTGCCAGGGGCTAAGGATTGCCTTATTTTGTTGTAGCTGAATTGTAATTAGCTAAATGAATCAAATAGATATTGGGATACTCTGGGTGGGATAAGGGGCAAAGTAGATGTCATGGCGTGCACTTTCCGGTAATCGTTGCCGCCTGAAAGAGGGGTTTAAGTACCTTGGTTGAGAACGACCAGATCAACAGCCTGTTTAGAGTTGGGGCGATTCATCGATGGGTTTTCGTTACAATATCGACATGAATCGAGAAATAGAACTATTGGCGCCAGGGGGGGATATTGACTCCATAAAAGCAGCGATTGTGGCTGGTGCTGATGCAATATACTGTGGCCTAGATAGCTTTAATGCCAGAAATCGTGCGGCCAATATCACCCTTGATGATCTGAATGGGGTTGTCAGACTGGCTCACAAGAGCCGTTGCCAAGTGTTTGTAACGCTTAATATCATTATCCTAGAGAGTGAGCTTCCAGCGATTTTTCGCCTACTGAACAAGCTGGTCAATACCCAGATTGATGGGGTGATTGTTCAGGATACGGGGCTGTTCTATCTGCTTGACCGCTACTTCACTACGCTTGATGTGCATGCCTCCACCCAAGTCACCACCCACAATAAGGGGCAGATCAGTTTTTTAAGCAAATTGAAGGCGACACGGGCCAACCTCTCCAGAGAGCTAAACCTGAATGAGATCAGAGAGCTGACAGATGCAGCCCACGAGAAGTCACTGCTGACAGAGGTTTTTGTGCATGGCTCAAGCTGCATCGGATTTTCAGGGCTCTGTTATATCAGCTCCCTCCATGGTGGAAATTCAGGCAACCGTGGTCGCTGTAGCCAGCCTTGTCGTGATCAATACAAAAAGACCCGCGTTGGGGTGGATTACCCGCTCAATATCAAGGATAACTCCGCCTTTTCTGACTTTGAAGGGCTGGTTGATACTGGGGTAGACTCACTCAAAATTGAAGGAAGAATCAAAAAATTCCACTATGTCTATACGGTGGTAGATAGCTGGAGAAAACAGATCGATAGTTTTCTCCAGAGCTCGCAAGAGCGTGTTGATGGTTCAGACCTTTACAAGGTATTCAATCGAGGGTTCTCTGATGGCTATCTGACGGGGGATATCAATAAGAATATGTTTATTGATAATCCGCGAGACAACTCGGTTAAACATTTTACTGAGCTAAAGGGTTACGCCGAAGGCAGTGCCTCCGATGAAGAGATACAGCTGGTCAAGCAGGAGATCTATGACACAAAGACCGATATCATCACAGCGGTGGCTAAAAAGATAGAGGGGTTGAGCGTTGCAAAAATACCGTTATATATTACGGTGTTCGGGGAGAGAAACAGCCCACTTAAAGTCACTGTGAAAACACCTGACTCATCATTGGAGTACTTTTCAGAAAGCACTCTTGTGGATGCAAAAGGGTACTGTGTTGACCGAAAAAATATTGAGAAGAGCTTCAAGGGGCTGAATAACGCAACGTGTCAGATTGAAGCGTTAAATATAGAGCCCCTTCAGGACAATCTTTTTATCCCGTTTAAACAGTTGAACGTGATTCGAAATCAGATCCTATCCTATTTTAATGGTTCAAAGAGTCCGCTTGCTCCGGTTGAAAAACCACGTTTACAAAAACAGCCCCCACTGCAGAGTCGAGCAATGCTATCCGTGTTGATCTCTGATGAAAAAGATCTTGGACTGTGTGAAGAGACCTCAGCTGAAATTTATTATCAACTGCCTGAATGTATTCATAGTGAGTATGATCGACTTATTGAGCTGTTCTCAAATAATAGATCTGTAATTCCTTGGTTTCCCTCGATTATCATTGGGGAGGATTATGCTGCTGCAGTTCGGCTTATTGAGCAGTTACAGCCAGAGCAGATTGTGACCAATAACAGTGGGGTTGCCTATGTGGCTTATGAGCAGGGGATCAGCTGGGTTGCTGGCCCTCATCTCAATACCACTAACTCCTTTACACTGTTATCTCTGAAGGAGGAGTTTGGCTGTAGTGGGGCATTTATCTCCAATGAGATCAATAAAATGCAGACCCAGCAGATAGTCAGACCCGCGGACTTTAAACTCTATAGCAGTATCTATCACCCCATATTGCTGCTCACCAGCAGGCAGTGTCTGTTTCATCAAACCACAGGATGTGAAAAAGAGAGTATGGATGAGCACTGTCTGCCTGACTGTAAAAGGGCGGTCTCCATTATCAATCTGAAGGAGAGTACCTTCCTGATTGATAAGCAGAGAGGGGGGTATAACAGCATGTACAACAGTATTAACTTCCTGAATACAGAGATTTTGAATGATCTGCCAGATACGTTTTCTAGCTTCTTTGTCGATTTGAGGGAGATAAAAACCAAAACTAAAATCAAAACTGAAGCGGGCAAAGATAAGGCTGCCGTTGTGCACGCCTTTGAAAACCTGTTGGCAGGTGAGGTTGGCTCGGAGGAGGTGCTAGCTCAAATGGTGCACCCCACGACCAACGGACAATACAGGAAGGGGCTGTAGAATAATGACACTGAACTCTTTACGCTGGCTCGGTACAGCCACTGGCATCATTGGTGCAGTACTGGTTGCGCTGAATATCGAGGAGACTCGTTATGGATTTTTCTTCTTCCTAGTCTCTGCGATACTCTATAGCTACACCTCATGGAAGGATCGAGATTATCCGATGTTGGCACTACAGGGAACATTTGCCTGTATTGATCTGCTGGGTATCTGGCGCTGGTTTTTCTAGAGGAACCCCTTTTTAGAGGAACCCTAATCGGTAATGTGCCCCGGTACTGATCACAATTCCGAGGCAATGTTGGCGCTTAGCCAACGGTTTCAGGTGACCTCAATCTCCATGGGGTCGGTTTGATCAGCATGGGTTAGCTTAGGAAGCACCACTTCCAGCAGTCCATCAACAAACTCGGCATGGATGTTTTCGGTATCTACCTGATGAGGAACCCGCATGGTTCTACGGTAGCTGCGGTGGGTGCGCTCCTGATGGATGATTTCACCATCCTCTTCGGTCTGGGTGTCACTCTCACCACTGATGGTGAGCACGCCTCCATTGAAGTTGATGTAGATGTTACTCTTTTTCAGGCCGGGCATCTCCACACGTACACTGTAGGCAAACTCGGTCTCTACAATGTCGGCCAGTGGAATAAGCAGGTTGGATACAGACTTCTCCTCTCTGGGTTGAGGGTGGAGGAAGCCATGAAACAGCTCATCAAACAGGTTATGCGTGAAGAGGCTGTTGGGTACCGTTCTTAGATCTCTCATGATACACCTCCTTGGTTTTTCGAAAGCAGCTGCTTTCAATCTGAATATAGGATATTTTCCTATGATTTCAATAGGGTGTATCTTTTTTGTTGCTCTCTTCGTGCTGTTGATCTACTGCGATAGGCAGGGTGATGATGATCTTGCTGCCGGTGTGTGGTCCGTCACTCTTAGCTTCAATACTGCCTCCCAGAGGGTGAACAAAGTTGGATGCAGAGTGGAGGCCATAACCGCTTCCGGTTGATTTTGTGGTGAAGCGTGGGGTGAACACCTTCTCCAAAACTTCAGGCAAAATGCCACAACCATTATCTTCAACTGTGATCATAATACTCTGTTGATCATAGGGTTCTATGCTGAGACTGATTGAGCCCACTAGGTAGTGGTTATCCAGCATCTCTTGGATGATCGCCTCCAGGCTGTTTTTGATCAGATTAAGTAGCAGCTGCATCAGTGGGTTGCGGGGAAGAAAAACAGATTTCACCTCTGAATTGATGGTTGCATTCCATTCCACATTGTATTTGGAGAGGCGTTCATCAATCAGGTTGTAGGTGTCATCGACCAGTTGTCCTAGATTGAAACGGGTGGCCGTAATGACGGGGCGTGAGGCGCTCTGCTGGATAGAGATGATATCTCCAATATGGCGAATGCCATGCTCCATTTTTTGCAGGCCGTCGAACTCATTATGGATCTTATGTAAGCTCTCTGAGGTCCCCTTGAGTACCTTGGAGGAGTCGACTAAACGGCCTCTAAGAACCTCCAGATCATCACTTTCACTGGCGATCTGCTGGCTCTCCTCGGCATACTTGGTAAGGCTGGGGAGCAGTCTTCCAAGCGGTTTGGTTTTCGACTGAAGCTTTAACAGATGTCCTGTCATTCCGGTAATGACGTTTCCAATATTGTGCAGAACGGATGCCCCCATCTCGGCAATACCCGCCTGAAATGCAGCGTACTGCTCTTGGCGCTCGGCAATGATGCGATCACTGAGATCATGAATCACCAATACAGAACCAATGGGGGTGTCCATATGGGGAGTCTGAATCAGTGCGCCGTAGACTTGCACCGGAATCTCATCATCAGGGCGGATCAGTGTCTCTTGGGAACCCTCCTCATTGAAGTCTGAAAAGGCGAACTCTTCACTGAAGAGCTCACTCAGCGGGTGACCGATCAGCTCTGAATCAATCTGTCGACAGAGTAGCTCCATACGCTGGTTCAGCTTGATAATATTGCCTTCGTTATCGATCACCAGTACACCATCTACCATGGAGCGAAAAATCTCCTCCAGCTCCTGTTGAGTGCCGCTTAGAGTATTGATGGTCTCGTCAATTTGTAGTGCCATCTGTTGTAGTGCGCGGGAGAGGTCACCAAACTCATCTTTACGTTTGCTGGAGGGTTGGCTCTTAAAATCGCCGGATGCGATAGCATTGGCCGTGGATACCGCCTCTTGCAGGGGGCGGTGGAAATAGTTGGCGAGTAGTTGACCGGCGAATACAGAGAAGATTAGCAGCAGTACCTCAACCAGCAGGAACTGTTGTAGGCTGTCGGTAATCGCATTATCAATATCCTTGCGACTCAACTCTAGGTGGAGGTAGCCGAGAAACTCATTGAACGGGGTAACGATACGGTGGGTAACTGCAATATGGTTGTTGTGGTCCCAAACCTTAATTGATTGAGTGCTCTGTTTCAGGGTGTTGAGAACAGGCATCAATGCCTCAATCTGCTCCTCTTGCAGCCGATTCTCTTCAGTGCCATCCACCAATATCACACCTTCCGTATCCAAAATCAGAGTCTGTGTAAAATCTTTATTGTTGGTGAGTGTCTGTAGCTGTGCCTTGAGTTTATGGGTCTCCAGGTTATGCAGTGGATCGAGAATATTCTTACCCACAATCTCGGCGAGATCCTTTCCGAAGTGCTTATGATTCTCTTCCAGTGTCTGGATCTGAATGTAGAGTGCTATGCCGCCCGTCAGGGTGACCCCGGTTAGAATCAGAAGCAGAGAGAAGAGTAGCAGTCGTGAGCGGATGGAGAATTTCATGGTGAGTCGGTCTGTTTGATTATCTCTTTAAGCTGTTGCAAATTGTCTTGGAATGCTGCTGGAATGGTGCCGAATTTACGGGTACGTTCAAAGGCTTGCAGGGCAGCTCTACCGGCTTCGCTCTGCTCCATTGTAAGCAGTGCTTTTGATACGGCATCTACAGTCTGCTGGGGTAGATTGGCACGGAAGCTGACAATGTGGCGTGGCACCGATGGGCTGTGGTGAATAATTTTAAGCTGATTACGGATTTTGGGCTTTAGTTTATTGAACTTCTGCTGGTTGATAGCACCTGCTTCAACCCGTTTGCGTAGTACCCAAGTGATGGTGGTGCTGTCTTCGCCAGAGAAGAGGTAACTGATCTGGTTGGGGGCGGTGTTGTGGGGGTGTGCTCTGTTCGGTAATGCTACGGGCTTGATCCCCTGTTTGATCAGCTCGACCTTTCCAAGAAAATAGCTGGCGGTAGAGAAGGGCTCCTCAAAGGCGATGCGTTGACCTTTGAGGTCATCAAGGGTGGAAAAGGGGGACTCTTTGCGCACAAAGATTACGCTGTGATAGGACTCCACCCCTTTTTTCCAGCGTCTCAGCCTCATCTCTGCTCCAGCGTGTTGGCTGACAACAATGGAGGGGTAGGGGCTGTCGATAAACAGGTCCACCTCACCACTGCGTATTTTATCGGCCATATCCTCCATCGAGTTGCTGATCACAAGGGTGATTGGGCCAATGTTCTGTGAGGAGAGCTGGGTGCGGAGATACTCTGTCAGTGGTTTGAATTTTTTAATCTCGGCGACATATTCATTGGTAATGCTACCAATGTGCAGGGGTTCGGCATCAACGGTTATTGGAAGGAGTAGCAGTGCTGAGAGGGCGACTTTGCATAGTTGTGTGAAATAGATCATAGCTACTCCTGAGGGTGGAATCCGGTCTGCATCACATCATTCTACAGAAAGGTGGTAGTTGAGGTAAAATGGAGGGCTATTTTTGAAGAGAAAATTGAGATGCCTGAAGATCGCACTGAACTGCTAAAAACCCTGATGTCCCAACGGATTTTGATCCTCGATGGGGCCATGGGGACGATGATCCAACGCCACAAGCTGGAAGAGGCAGATTATCGTGGTGCACGCTTTGCAGATTGGCCTACCGACCTCAAGGGTAATAACGATCTGTTGGCACTGACCCAGCCACAGGTGATTCAGGGCATTCATGAGCAGTACCTAGAGGCGGGGGCCGATATCCTAGAGACCAATACCTTCAATGGTACCCGTGTCTCGATGGCCGATTACGGCATGGAAGAGCTGGTCTATGAGATCAATTTAGAGGCGACCCGCCTGGCCCGTGCTGCAGCGGACAAATACTCCACCCCAGAGAAGCCCCGTTTTGTGGCGGCGGTACTCGGCCCCACCAGTCGTACCTGTTCGATCTCCCCAGAGGTGAATGACCCCGGTTTCCGTAACGTCAGCTTTATGGAGCTGGTGGAGAACTACACCGAATCCATTGCTGCACTGGTTGAGGGTGGTGCAGATATGCTGTTGGTGGAGACTATCTTCGATACGCTGAATGCGAAGGCGGCACTGTTTGCGATTGACCAGTATTACGAAGATCACAATATTCGTCTGCCGATTATGATCTCCGGGACCATTACCGATGCCTCTGGCCGCACCCTGTCGGGCCAAACCACCGAGGCGTTCTACAATAGCTTGCGTCACTCCAAGCCGTTAAGCATAGGTCTCAACTGTGCGCTAGGCCCGGATATGTTGCGCCAGTATGCGCAGGAGATGTCGCGAGTCAGTGAATGTTTTGTTTCGGCTCACCCCAACGCAGGGCTGCCCAACGAGTTTGGTGAGTACGACCTGACTCCGGAGCAGATGGCAGATCATGTCGGTGAATGGGCCGACTCTGGTTTCCTCAATATTGTGGGAGGGTGCTGTGGTTCATCGCCCGACCATATCCGTGCGATTGCGATGAAAATGGAGAGCAAGTCTCCGCGTCCACTGCCAGAGCTGTCGCATGAGTGTCGCCTCTCCGGTCTGGAGCCGCTCAATATCGGTGATGACTCCCTGTTTGTAAATGTGGGGGAACGCGCCAACGTCACCGGTTCAGCCAAATTTAAACGTCTTATCCTCAATGAAGCGTATGAAGAGGCGCTCGATATCTGCCGTACCCAGGTGGAGAACGGGGCGCAGGTGGTCGATGTGAATATGGATGAGGGGATGTTGGATGGTAAGGCGGCGATGGTCCGCTTCCTCAATCTGATCGCCTCTGAGCCAGATATCTCTAAAGTGCCACTGATGATCGACTCCTCTAAATGGGAGATCATCGAGGCGGGTCTACAGTGTTCGCAAGGTAAACCCATCGTCAACTCGATCTCCATGAAGGAGGGAGAGGCAGCGTTTCGTGAACATGCCAAACTCTGCCGTCGTTACGGTGCGGCGATCATCGTCATGGCCTTTGATGAGGCTGGGCAGGCTGACACCGAGGCACGTAAGGTGGAGATCTGTGCCCGTGCCTACCGAATTTTGGTGGATGAGATCGGCTTTCCCGCAGAGGACATCATCTTCGACCCCAATATCTTTGCAGTAGCAACGGGGATTGAAGAGCACAACAACTACGGGGTCGACTTTATCGAGGCGACTCGCACCATTAAACAGACGCTGCCGTATGCCAAGATCTCTGGTGGAGTCTCTAACGTCTCCTTCTCTTTCCGAGGCAACAACCCGGTACGTGAGGCGATCCACGCCGTCTTCCTCTATCACGCCATTCAGGCGGGTATGGATATGGGGATCGTCAATGCAGCCCAGCTGGCGGTCTATGATGATCTACCCGAAGAGTTGCGTAACACCGTAGAGGATGTGGTGCTTAATCGTGACTCAGAAGCGGGCGAGCGTTTGGTGGAGATCGCCCCAAAATACCTCGGAGATGGCTCTACGGGTAGTGAAAATAAAGCCGATCTGGAGTGGCGCAGTTGGCCTGTCGCCAAGCGACTGGAGCATGCGCTGGTCAAAGGCATTACCGAGTTTATTGATGAAGATACCGAAGCCGCACGCCAGCAGTTCGATAAGTCACTGGAGGTGATCGAAGGGCCGTTGATGGATGGCATGAATGTAGTCGGTGAACTGTTTGGTGCAGGTAAGATGTTTCTGCCGCAGGTGGTGAAGTCGGCGCGGGTGATGAAGAAGTCGGTTGCCTACCTAGACCCGTATCTGCAGGCGGAGAAGGCAGGTTGCGAGATCCAGAGTCAGGGCAAGATCCTGATGGCTACGGTTAAGGGCGATGTGCATGATATCGGTAAGAATATTGTGGGTGTGGTGCTGCAGTGTAATAACTACGAAGTGATTGACCTTGGAGTGATGGTGCCAGCCGAGACTATTCTGCAACGAGCTAGAGAGGAGAGTGTCGATATCATTGGCCTCTCTGGGCTGATTACCCCCTCACTGGATGAGATGGTGCATCTGGCGAAAGAGATGACCCGTCAGGGCTTTACCATTCCACTGATGTTGGGGGGGGCAACCACCTCCAAGGCGCATACTGCGGTGAAGGCCGAACCAGAATATGCCCACGGCGTGGTTCATGTAAATGATGCCTCACGTGCAGTAGGGGTAGCGACTGCGCTGCTCTCTGAAGGGCAGAAGGCTGGCTTCCTAGAACAGACCCGTGCCGAGTATGTGCAGGTACGGGAGCGTCGCGCCAATAAGCAGAGCGCAGCCAGTTTGATCTCACTGGAGCAGGCGCAGGCTAATCCAGCTGCGATTGATTGGAGCGCATGGAACCCAACCGAACCGAAGGCACTGGGAATCACCGTGCTGGATCAGATCGACCTCAGTGAAGTGGTCCCCTATATCGATTGGACCTTCTTCTTCCACGCTTGGGAGCTGAAGGGGCGCTATCCCAAAATTCTCGAAGATGCAGAGAAGGGCGAAGAGGCCAAGAAGCTCTATGCCGATGCCACTGCGATGTTGGAGCAGATTCTCTCCGAGAATTGGTTACAAGCGAAGGCGGTAGTGGGACTATTTCCTGCAAATGCGATCGGAGATGATATTGAGCTGTACGCCGATGCAACCCGTAGTGAGAAGTTGACGACACTGCACCATCTACGCAAGCAGGGAAAACAGCCCCTAGGTGAGTTAAACCAAGGTGAGTCAAACCTAGAAAAGTCAAAGAAGAGGCGAGCGAATGAATGCCTAAGTGATTTTATCGCACCGCGAGCGGGTGAGAAGGTCGACTATATGGGGGGCTTTGCAGCCACAGCAGGCATCGGTGTCGATGAAAAAGTGGCTGAATTTGAGGCAGATCATGATGATTACAATGCCTTGATGTTAAAGGCGATCGCCGACCGTCTGGCCGAGGCATTGACCGAGTGGCTACATGAAAAAGTACGCCGAGAACTGTGGGGGTACGCTGCGGATGAGTCACTGGATAACCGTGCACTCATTGATGAGCAGTATCAGGGGATCCGTCCGGCGATGGGGTATCCCGCCTCACCCGACCATACGGAAAAAGAGTCCCTGTGGAATCTACTCCAAGTGAAAGAGAATACGGGGATCTGGTTGACGGAATCGAAGGCGATGGTACCTGCCGCTTCCGTGAGTGGGCTCTACTTTGCACACCCGGATGCGCGCTATTTTGCTGTGGGCAAGATCAACCGGGATCAGGTAGAGGCTTATGCCCGTCGCAAAGGAGATGATGTTGCGGCTGTGGAGAAGTGGTTGGGGGTTAATCTGGGGTATGATCCAGAGTGATGATGAGTGTGTGAGGAGAGGCGTGTGAGAATTTCAGAGAGAACATCTAGCAAAGGGGCGGCATCATGAGTGGTGACGTCTATTTTGTGTTGATTCGAGGATTTAAGCATAAAAATAAGCTGAAAGAGGTGGTCGACTGGCTTGAGACCAATGTGGTGCTGGGGCATGGTGAGGCTGAGCAGGTAGAGACTTCACTCCCCTTTGAGATCCCCATGGGGTTCCCCTCGAAAGACGATGCAAAGCAGTTTGTTCAGAAATTAGAGCTGTATGGCTGCATTATTGAGATCGAAAGTTTGAGCCAGCGTAAGGAGCGGGCGCAGCAAGCCACCGCAGAGGTAGCAGCCGCTGAGCCGTTGGTGACTAAAAAGAGAGAGAAGCCCTCGAAGCAGAAAAGCGAGCCAAAAGTATCAGAGGGTAAGAAGAGTATCGATCTGAAAAAATGGGTGATACTGGTTCTGATTGGCGTGGGTGTTATTGCCGTTGCTCTGCTGGGTTGGTCGGGCCTTCAAAAGGTGGATACAGACAAGCTTGCAAGCAGCTTAAGCAAGGTCAATACCGAAATACTCTCAATGATTCAAGACCAGACGAACTCGGGCAGCCCCTTCTCTCAGGTGGTCGGCAACATGCAGCAGCATATCGACAGTAAAAACTATAGTCAGGAGGAGCGCGTCGACCACTCTAACAACTATATGGGGGCCGTTCAGGGAGAGAAGCCGGTTAAAAATCGTGAGACTCGTAATCGAAATATCCTGATCATTCAGGCATCGATCGCCTTCTACAAAAAGAATGGCAAGGCGTGGAAGCGGCTGGTGGCAGAGTACCGAGCGATTGGTGCGACACTGAAGGTGCAAGAGCTGAGAAAAGAGATGGTAGAGGTCTTTGGTGAAGAGGAGACCGCAGAGCTTCTTGAAGAAGAGTAATTAAAAGGTACCTTAAAGCATAATATTAGGAAGAGTAGAAATGAGTGAATGTCCATGCGGCTCCGGCCAGACCTATGTCAACTGTTGTGAGCCTTACCATAAAGGTGAGCAGTTTCCAGATACAGCAGAGGGGTTGATGCGCTCCCGTTATTGCGCCTATGTGGTAGGAGAGATCGACTATATCCACAATAGCCTCCACCCCGAGCATCGTGCAGACCATGATCTGGATGCAGCGAGAACATGGTCTAAAAATTCAGAGTGGTTGGGGTTGGAGATCGTCACTACAGAGCAGGGCGGTGTGGATGATACTCATGGCGTGGTTGAGTTTAAGGCCAAGTACCGTGACCGTGGCGGCCTGCGTCAGGCGCATGAAGTGAGCCAGTTTGAGCGTGTAGGTGGAAGGTGGATGTATGTAGATGGTGAGATGCCCAAGCCAGAAACCGTACGCCACCAGCAGAATAAGGTGGGGCGTAATGATCCCTGCCCCTGTGGATCAGGCAAAAAGTATAAGAAGTGCTGTGGTAAGTAGGCGCTGATGAGTCCTTATAAATGAGTCTTGGTGAATACCCTACCGTGGTCGCAAGAGTGGTTGCGATCAATGATCGGAGTCAGCAAAGCAGTATCATTGCGTTGCTGCAAGAGCACTACTCGATGGATGCTCAAGATGCACTTGAAGCGGTGTCGAATCTACCGTTCAAGTTGCCTGCCGCATTTTTTACGGTGCAGGAGGGGCGAGCGGCAGTGCGGCAACTGATGGGTTTGGGGTGTGAAGTGACCCTCAAAGATCTGACTGAGCCGGAGGAGGAAGAGGAAGAGCCTGCCGTTGTAGAGCAACCGCCTCAGCCCGTGGTTGAAAAAACAGTGCGTCCTCCCACCACTGCTCACGCCGCAAAGCCCCCCAAGGCAAAACCAAAGAAGAGAAAAAAGAGTCACTTGAAGCTGCTTGGGGCGGTTGCTGTGGGTGCCGTGTTGGCGATTGTTGCACTCTGGTTTCTGAATGCACAACAGTCAGAGTCTCCCGCAGTGGTTACTACGAAAAAGAGCAGTAGTGAAGAGTCTGCCGTTTTTCATACCCCATTTCTTAAGAGACTCTCTACCGCTATTGATAAAAAGCTCAGTCAGATGCGTCCTATTGATGAGTTCCTGAAGGATCTATCACGGCAGCTGGATGAGAACCAGGTGAGTAAGCCCGATCGGGCTGCGCTCTCAACCCACTATACCAAGCAGGCAAAGAAGCCCCGAAAACGGGAGGATGCCAATATTCGCACCATGCGTTCGATCAAGATGCTGGGGATTGCGCTGGCTATTAATAACAAGAACCGTACGGCTTGGACGCAGTTGGTCGATGCTTACCAGAGCAAAGGGATGAACTTTCGGGTGAAGAAGACACAGCAGGATATGATGGCGCAGCTGGGGGAGTCGGTGATGGTGGAACTTTATGGGGAGGCGGTGGTAAAGGAGCTGTTGAAGCCTTGATTTCAGTCCATCAAGGTTACACAGTCCCGCCCATCGGCTTTGGCCTGATAAAGGCCATCGTCTACCCGTTCAATCAGCGCCAACTCATTCTCACCGGCTCGCAGCTGGGCCACTCCGATACTGACACTGTAATTGAAATGAGGCTCGTCAAACTGTTCGGAGTCAAGTTCGATGGGTCGTTCTCTGCACTGTTGGTTGATGCTGTTGGCGATGGATAGCGCCGTTTGTGCGTCGCTGTGCGGTAAAATAACCATAAACTCCTCCCCCCCATAGCGTCCGGCAGTATCCTCTTTACCTGCGCAGTCAGAGAGCAGAGTACTGAAATCGATCAATACTTGGTCACCCACCAGATGACCATAGGTGTCATTCACCCGTTTAAAACGGTCCAGATCCATCAGCAGG
The DNA here is from genome assembly GCA_018648825.1 of Gammaproteobacteria bacterium. Taxonomy (GTDB): domain Bacteria; phylum Pseudomonadota; class Gammaproteobacteria; genus Thiopontia. Next base: position 17,797 of record JABGQL010000115.1, on the reverse strand, counting down.
ATGGCGAGATTACGAGAGGGATCACGCGCGGTCTCCCGGATTTGGCACTGCAGCTGCTTTATCAAAATACGGCGGTTGACCAATCGGGTCAATGGATCACGGCTCGCTTGTCGATAGAGGGAGAGCAGCATATGCAGCTGGGCCATCCCCGGCCACATGCAGATGCCGGCAAGCAGCCCCAGCAGCCATAAATCTTTCAATGTTTCAGCGCTTAACAGTTCACCCTGTAGTAGATGGGGGGCGAGGGCAAATAGTGTGACTAGCGTGGTGTAACTGAGCCCCTCCAGCATAGTGAGTGGAAAGATGGTCAGCATCACCACCATTAAAAAGGGGAAGAAGGTGTACCCTACCAGTAGTGCCTCACTGGTGAGTGAGTTGTTGAGTATCTGGATAGAGCTGACGTAGAAGATCCCAGGAGGGAGTAGCATCAGTGCCAAGCGGATGCGGCTATCACCAATGCTAAAGTTTTGGGCGGTGGAGAACCCAATCAACAACATTGATATTGAGAAGGCGATGCGCATCCACACCATGGTGGAGAAGGCTTCATCATTGAGAGAGTAGTAGTCGATGGGTATCCAGAAGGGGGCCATCAACCCAAAGGCGAGCGCAATCAACTGCAGGCGCATGTTGATCTGCTCCGCACGGGTGCCGTTGAAGTCGCTGGAGTGGTGTCGAATGGTGAGTAGATCTCCTAGGTTCAAGACCTTGAGCTGCTCTTTATTGCGCTGTAATGCTGCGAGTAGACGCATATTGTTTCCCCCTCTTTTTAATCTATTTTATATAGATTTTTATAATTATCTCTTCTCTTGTGCTTGAGCATATCCTCTTCTCTCTGTTTCAGCAATAGTAGAGGCAGCTAATAACTGGGTGATTACAAGTACTAATTGTAAATATCTTGGTAACGGCTCTCACTAAAGCCGAGTTCAACCTGTTTGAGTCGATCACTCTGCAGAACGGGGCGTTTGATCATTGCCGGATGCTCTAATAACAGGATGATGGCGCTGGCTTCATTGATTGCATCTCTCTGCGCTTGTGGTAGCTGTCGCCAAGTGGTGCCACGTCTATTCAGCAGTAACTCCCACCCCACTTGATCGATCCACTGTTGTAGTTGCCCTTGGGTTAGGCCATCCTTGCGGAAGTCGTGAAACTGAAATGCAATGTCATGGGCGGTGAGCCACTTTTTCGCCTTGCGAATGGTGTCGCAATTGGGGATTCCATAGAGAATATTCATAACACATAAGATACCATAAGCAGATGCATATCCACATCTTAGGCATCTGCGGCACCTTTATGGGTGGCATCGCGCTACTGGCGCGGTCCGCAGGCCACACCGTTTCTGGCTCTGATGCCAATGTCTATCCCCCCATGAGTACCCAGCTGGAGGAGGCGGGGATTACTCTGCAGCAGGGGTATGAGCCTGCCCACCTAGACCCTGCGCCTGACTGTGTGGTGATTGGCAATGCGATGAGCCGGGGCAATGCCGCTGTAGAGTATGTGTTGGAGCAGGGGTTGCCCTATACCTCTGGTCCGCAGTGGTTGGCAGAGCATGTGTTGCAGGGGAAGTGGGTGTTGGCGGTTTCCGGTACCCATGGAAAAACCACCACCTCCAGTATGTTGGCATGGATTTTAGAGTATGCGGGAATGAAGCCGGGCTTTCTGATTGGTGGGGTGCCACAAAATTTTGGGGTATCGGCGCGTCTGGGGGAGACCCCGTTCTTTGTGGTTGAGGCTGACGAGTATGACACCGCCTTTTTCGATAAGCGCTCCAAGTTTGTCCACTATCGCCCACGTACACTGGTGATGAACAATCTGGAGTTTGATCATGCGGACATCTTCGATGATCTGGCGGCGATCCAGCGTCAATTTCACCACCTAGTGCGTACCGTCCCTGGTAACGGGTTGATTATCCATCCCACCGCAGAAACGGCCATTGAGCAGACTCTGGAGATGGGGTGCTGGACCCCCACGGAGACGCTGGCTAGTGATGGTGATGGAGCTGGGGATTGGGATGCAACAGAGACTGCCGCGGCCTGGAGTCAATTTGAGGTGAAGGTGGGAGGCAGACTGATGGGGGAGGTGAAGTGGGACCTCAGCGGCTGGCACAACCGTAGCAATGCACTGGCCGCGATTGCGGCAGCACGACATGCTGGGGTTCCTGCACACCACGCAATCGATGCACTTTCAGCATTCAAAAATGTACGGCGACGTATGGAACTGCGCGGCAGAGTTAACGATATTACCGTCTATGATGATTTTGCCCACCACCCTACAGCCATTCGCCTGACCCTGCAGGGGCTGCGCGACAAAGTGGGAGCTGCCCGTATTCTTGCGATTATGGAGCCGCGCTCCAACACTATGAGGATGGGTATCCACCAACAAACCTTGGCAGCCTCATTTGAGGCGGCAGACCGGGTGCTGTTGCTGGAGTGTGATCTGGATTGGGATCTACAGGCGGCAATGAAAAGCGCATCGGTGGATACAGCGCTACTCTCCTCTGTTGAGCTGATTGTTGAGGCTGCTGTGGCATGGAGCCAATCGGGAGATCATCTGCTGGTGATGAGTAACGGTGGTTTTGGTGGTATCCACCAGAAACTGCTAGAGCGGTTGGCAGAGTCATGAGTGAGCCGCGCTGGAAAAGAGAGAGTACTATCGCACTGGCAGTGACCGGAGCATCGGGTTCTGCTTACGCACTCCGACTGTTACAACAGCTGTTAGCGGCTAATCAGCGGGTCTGGCTGATGCTCTCTGATGCTGCGCGGGTGGTGATAAAGACAGAAACTGAAGTGCAGCTGCCTGAGTCGATTGAAGAGGCCGAAGCAGTGTTAGGAGAACGCTTTGGGGCGAAGGCGGGGCAACTCGCTCTGTTCGAGCAAAAAGACTGGTTCTCACCAGTAGCCAGTGGCAGTGGTGGTCCGCGAGCGATGGTGGTCTGCCCCTGCTCCATGGGGTCGCTTTCAGCGATAGCGCACGGTAGCAGTGACAACCTCTTGGAGCGGGCTGCGGATGTGATGATTAAGGAGCGTAGACAACTGATCCTAGTGCCTCGTGAGACCCCCTATTCAACCATCCACTTGGAGAATATGTTGAAGCTCTCGCAGATTGGGGTAACCCTGCTTCCGGCCAATCCTGGCTTTTATCAACAGCCACAATCGGTAGAGGATCTGGTTGATTTTGTCGTTGCGAGAATATTGGATCAGTTGGGGCTACAGCAGGATCTGCTGCCTGAATGGGGCGTAAAAAGTAACTTGATAGAAAAATAAGTTACTTATAAGTCTGTTTTTTACCTGTAAAGTGATTTGAAAGGAATTATAGCCGTGAGTAGTTTGGAAACCTTCCAGTTAAAACTGGAGTCTCTGCAGCAGAACAAATGGTTTGAGTCGGCGGTCATTTTGATTATCGTCATCTCGGCGCTCACCATTGGAGCCAAAACCTACAACCTCAGCCCGGAGTTGACACAGGCGTTGGTGTGGCTCGATATTGGAGTCACCCTCTTCTTTGTGATGGAGATTGCGCTACGGATGTTGGCAGCGCGCCACCTTCCGAGTTTCTTCCGTTCAGGCTGGAACCTCTTCGACTTCACCATTGTGGTTGCCAGTCTGGTGCCGCTGGAAGATAGCGAGTTGGTGCTGCTGGCGCGCCTGTTGCGTATCTTCCGAGTGTTGCGACTGGTCTCACTGATTCCAGAGTTGCGGCTATTGATCAACGCCCTGTTGAAGGCGATCCCACGGATGGGTTATGTGGTGTTGCTGATGTTTGTCATCTTCTATATTTATGGTGCGGTCGGTAGCATCCTCTTTGAGCAGATCAACAACGTGCTGTGGGGGGATGTCGCTATCTCCATGCTGACCCTGTTCCGGATTGCGACCTTTGAGGACTGGACCGATGTGATGTATGAGACTATGGCGGTCTACCCGCTCAGTTGGATCTACTACCTCAGCTTTATTTTTCTTACCACCTTTGTCTTTCTCAATATGATGGTGGGAATTGTGTTGGATGTATTAACGCGGGAGCATCAGCGTTTCGACCAAGAGAGTGGCGAAGGGGAGGCGGGAGAGGTACACTGGATTCGTGAGCATACAGAGGCGATCGAGACACGCCTCGGCAGGATCGAACAGTTACTGAAAGAGCGTTAGCGCACAATGTCTATTTGTAGAGAGCTGTTTTCAGCGCTCTGTTGAAAAACATATGGGGAGAGTGGTTCAGGAATGGATAATCAAGGCAACGTAGTGACCACACCGCAGCACTGGCGGCGTCTGCAAATTCGTATCGCCCTGCTCTTTTCACTGGTGCTGCTGCTGGTTGTTGGGGCATTAAGCACAGCCAGTAACGCCTTTATCGATCTTTACCTATTCGAGACCATCGCTCTGTTGTTGCTGTTTATGGGAGCTATCGGACTGCTGGTTTGGTATAGCGTGCGTGAGATTGTACTGGAGCCGCTGCAACAGAGTCATCTTCAGCAGACGCAACAGATCGAGAAGGCGAACCAAGCGCGAGATGACTTTATGGCAACCATGAGCCATGAACTGCGCACTTCATTGACGGTGATGCTGGGGAGCGGTGAACTGCTGGCAAAGAGTGATCTCAATTTGGCGCAACAACAGCTGTTGAGTTCGATGGATCTTTCCGGGCGTAGCCTGCTCTACCTAATCAATGACATTCTCGACCTCTCGAAGATTGAGTCTGGCTCTTGTGAGCTGCATCTGGCCCCCTTCAGTATGGTTGAGTTGATTACTGAGATGGAGAAGATCTTCCCTCGACGTGCCTCAGATGCAGGTATTACCTTCAGTGCAACCACCTATAGCGAGTTTGAGAACTACTTGATTGGCGACATGCCGCGTATTCGACAGATCATGCTGAACCTCTGTGGTAATGCAGTCAAATTCACCGGAGAGGGTGAGGTTCGTCTCAGTGTGGGGTTGATCTCGCCGCAGGGAAGTAGTGAAGAGCAGTGTTGGGTGCGTCTGGTAGTGGAGGATGATGGTATCGGAATGCCGCCAGAGGTGGTTGAGAAACTCTTTAAACCGTTCCAGCAGGCAGACTCATCCATTTCACGTCGTCATGGTGGTACAGGGTTGGGGCTGCATATCATTTGGAAGATGATTCAGTTGATGGGGGGGGAGGTTCGAGTAGAGAGCAGCGATGGAATCGGCTCCCGTTTTGAGGTGGATCTTCCTCTGCAACAGGGAGAGCCTCTGGGTGAGGAGGAGGCTAGCGGTGAGGATGAAGTCCACTATTTCCGCGGGCATGTGCTGGTGGCTGAGGATACTCGTGAGGTACAGTTGTTGGTGCGCCAAATTCTGGAAGGTTACGGTATTGAAGTAGAGATTGCAGAGAATGGTCAAGAGGCACTGGAGAAGGGACTCTCAAAGTCATACGATCTGATTTTGATGGATATGCAGATGCCCGTGATGGACGGCATTGAGGCTACAACACTACTGCGCCAATCCTTCTGTCAGGTGCCGATTGTGGCGCTGACGGCTAATGTGATGCAGGTGCATCGAAACAAGTTCAGTCAGGCAGGGTGTAATGATTTCCTCTCCAAGCCGATTGAACAAGAGGCACTGCAGCGCGTTTTGGGGGAGTATTTAGAGCGCGTAAGTGCAGAAGAGGCCGCTGAGCTTACAGATTACTCACAAGAGATGGTCGTGAGTGATGAGTTGAAACAGGTCTTTCTGGAGAGTACATCACAGCGTCAGCTTGAAATTCAAGAGGCGTTGAAGAGTAGTTCTTGGGATAAGGTTCGTGCAGCAGCACACAACATTAAGGGGAGTGCTGCCAACTTTGGTTATCCTGAGTTGACGGATCTTGCCAGAGTGGTTTGTGACAGTGTTGATCAGCTGAGGGATGATGCGGAGATCGCTGAGGAGACAGAGGCGTTAAACCAAGCGCTCACCAACGCTCTGAACGAGGCACTCTAACCATATGCTGTTAGAATATGTCGCAAAGATGGATAAATGGAAGTGCATATGTTGACTCTAACTAAGTTTAAGTTGTGTTTATTGCAGGCAGGCAGGCAGGCAGGCAGGCAGGCAGGCAGGCAGCTAAGCCACTTCTCCCTATTTTGCAGA
>JABGQL010000115.1:7392-11629 GCA_018648825.1 Gammaproteobacteria bacterium | reverse complement strand
GCAGGCAGGCAGGCAGGCAGGCAGGCAGCTAAGCCACTTCTCCCTATTTTGCAGAGAGGGGCATCACAGCGTTGCTGCCTCCTCCTGATCCACCTCTCTTCTCCGCTGTGCAGGAGAAGCCAGCGATGAATACGCCACAAGCTCTTGAGGTGTCACCGATCCGCATTATGTTGGTCGATGACTCTGCAACAGTGCGCAGAACCTACAGTGAGCTGCTCAGCAAAAATCCACTCTATGAGGTTCGTGTAGCGAGCAATATGGACGAGGCGCTGGAGCTTGCAGAGCATTTCCTCCCAGACCTCTGCATCATCGACTACTACATGCCGCAAGGGAACGGTGATGTACTGACCCGAACCTTATTGGCACAGCCAGCCACCTGCAAAACGCTGGTTGTCATCCTTACGGAGCAGTCGGAGGTTGAGGAGTTGGCGTTGGCTGCTGGGGCCATGGATGTCATCTACAAAGATGAGCCAGCCCAGACCTTTCTACACCGTATTGCAGTGATACAAAACTATATCAATAATCTGCGTGCGCTGATTTTCTCCGCTCGTCAAACGGTCGAGCAGGAGCAGCGCCGTGAGCAGATGCAGCGTCAAAAACAGGAGTCCCAGTTACGTCAACAGTGGCTAGAGTCGATTCTACAGAGTATTCCTGATGGGCTCTGTGTGACCGATGCTGGTGGGAGCATTGAGCGGGTTAACCCAGCGTTACTGGAGATGTCTGGTTATTTGCAGAGTGAGTTGATTGGAAAAGGGGTTGAACTCCTGCTTGTCAATATTGAAGGGAGTACGGGGCTTGAAGATTTGCAGGTTGGCTGTGCGGATGGATCGATACTGCCGGTATCGATCACGCGTACCCCTCTGGAGCCTACCCATGCAGCACATGGTGAATATGTCTGGGTATTTCATGATCTGAGCGAGTTGCTTAGTGCGGAACAGGCGCATCAGTCCAGTAAGGCCAAAGATGAGTTTCTCGCCTCCATGAGTCATGAACTGCGTACACCGCTCACCTCAATCATTGGCAATGCCGAGATCTTGGCAGGAACTACATTGACAGAGGATCAACAGAGTCTGTTGGGTTTTATGAGATCGTCCAGTAAAGGGTTGCTGGCGCTCGTCAATGACATTCTTGATATCTCTAAAATTGAGGCGGGTAAGTTTGAGATCGATGATGCCCCTTACGACTTAGATGTTCTGCTTGAAGAGATAGAGCGGATGTTTATCGTTCATGGTATGGGGCTGGTCTTTGAGGTGAACCGGCCACAGCCGCAGCAACATCTACTACTGGGAGATGCCAAGCGGATCGGACAAATCCTGATCAACCTGCTTGGCAATGCGGTTAAGTTTACTTCGCAGGGGAAGGTTACGCTCTCCTACTGGGTAGAGGAGAATATGCTTAATTTCTCGGTGAGAGACAGTGGTATCGGTATGTCTCCTGAGGTGCTGCAACGGTTGTTTCAACCTTTTGAGCAGGCCGATAGCAGCATCTCCCGCCGCTTTGGCGGAACGGGGTTAGGGCTTCATATTTCTGGCTCCCTAGCGGTATTGATGGGGGGAGATATTCACGTTTATAGCCAGCAGGAAAAAGGCTCTGAATTTATACTCAAGCTACCCTATAGAGAGAGTGATGTTCAAATTGAGGCAAACAGTATCCAACAGAGTGATGACTCACTATCAGATCTCAATCAGTCCTTTATGGGGGAGGTGTTGCTGGTGGAGGACACCCTTGAGCTTCAGCTTCTACAGAGTCGTATCCTGCGAACTATGGGAGCCACTGTGACCATAGCCAATAATGGCGAAGAGGCGCTGGAGAAAACCCTTCAACAGCACTTTGATCTGATCTTTATGGATATGCAGATGCCGGTGATGGATGGGCTGGAGGGGACTAAAACATTGCGCAGTGTAGGTAACGAGACCCCCATTGTTGGATTGACCGCCAATGTTATGCAGAGACACCGTGAGCAGTTCTTTGATGCGGGAGCGGATGGCTTTCTACAAAAACCGATCGATACAGTCAAGTTGAGAGGGGTGTTGAAAAAGTACCTTAAATCTAATCCGAGAAAACAGCAGGGGTCGTCTACACAGCCGGATGCTGAGTCACCACCTGTCGTTACACAGAGTGATACGCCCCCTTATCCGATATTGGTTATTGATGATGAACAGAGCGTTCTAGAACTCTATCAATCTGCATTTGGAGGTGATGTCGGAGAGGCAGATGAAACTGTCGAGATCCTAGAGGGGTTGATTGAGGGGAGGCCCATAAATAAGGCTGAAAAAGAGTTTACAGTCACAATAGCGGATCAAGGAAAAACTGGAGTTCAGTTCGCACGGCAAGCCTTTCAACAGGGGCTCCCTTTCCCCGTGGCCTTTATTGATATGCGCATGCCGCCAGGAATGGATGGATTAGAGACAGCCAAGGCTCTGCGTGAAGTGGACCAGCAGATCTCTATTGTGATTGTGACCGCCTATTTGGATGTTGATCCTAAAAAGATTCATCAAGAGTTAGGGCGTGGTGTGTTCTATATGAATAAGCCTTTTGGTGTACAAGAGGTGCAGCAGATTGCACGCATGTTTATCAGAGGTTGGGGAAAGGGGCCGCAGACAGCAGATCAAGAGGAGAAAAAGCCAGAACAGCCTCATGTTGCACAGACGGCTACAACACCTGTAGTAGACCCTATGATTGATGATGAGTTGATGGAGCTCTTTTATGAGCGAATTGCAGAGCACAGTAAAGTGATACGGGCAGCTCTGGCTCAGGAAGATTGGGCGGAGTTACGCATGGCCGTTCATACCATCAAAGGGAGTGCCGCAACCTTTGGCTTTTTTGAGATAGGGGAGATAGCCAAAGAGATGCAGCAACAGATTACCAATGGGGAGCTGGAGCAGCTGCCCGATCTGGCAATGCGCCTTGTTGGTGAGATAGATAAAATATTGCTGGATTGAGCACTGTTCAGCTCCATTGCCGGAAAAGTCAAAGAGATTTCTGAAGATCTATACGCCTAGCGGATGCTTAAAGTATCCAGCTCATCAAGCATTTGAAGTCCTCTCGCCCGATTACCACGAAGCTGAGCCGCCTCAAATAGTTTTTTAGAATCCTCTTCAACAAGAATGCGTGTAGATAGCTCAAACATTAATTTATTAAGGCTAATCTTTCTTGATTGAGCCAATGCCTTTAAACGATCTGTAACATCATCAGGTAGCCGAATAGATAACGTGCTCATGACCTAAATCTCCTTAATAAGTGCTCTGGTGAAATGACTTCAAAATTTGCGTGCTTAAGTTCACACATACGCCATCACAAGACAAGCTTTGGAAAACTACAACAGGCGATGTTCACAGGGGGTTCAGGTAAACTAAGCACAAAATTACTATGGATTTTCAGCCATAGCAGCAAGAAATAAACCCCGAAGCTTGATTTATTAACGAATGAAAACCTTTCTATACTTGGCGCTACTGCTCTATAGCCAGCTGAGTTGGGCCACCCCACCAGAGAAGATCACTCTGCAGCTGCACTGGAAGCACCAGTTTGAGTATGCGGGCTACTACATCGCCAAAGAGAAGGGGTACTACCGAGACGCTGGGCTGGAGGTCGTGCTGAAAGAGCTTCCCAGAGGGCGCACAGAGATGGAACTGCTGCTTGCGGGAGAGGCCGACTATGCCATCACTGGCAGTAATGTACTGGTAGATCGTATCCACGGAGAGCCGCTGGTAGCAGTGGCCGCGTATACACAATACTCGCCCATTGCACTGCTGGTGCGGGAAGACTCCGGCATCCGCACGGTAGAAGATCTGCGCGGCAAGCGGATCATGGTAAGCAAAGATAACCTCACCATCTTCGCTATGCTGAATCAGGCGGGGCTACAATCGAGTGACTACACCATCCAACCGCAGAGCTTTAACCTGCAGGATCTGGTGAACGGCAAAACGGATGCCTTTGCCGCCTTCACCACCAATCAGGGGTTTCTGCTCAAGGAGCAAGGGGTTTCCTATCGCTATATTGTCCCCACCGACTTCGGAATCGATACCTATAGCGACGTACTGATCACCACTGAACAGGAGGCCACCCACCACCGCCAGCGCCTGCAAAATTTTCGTCAGGCCACCACAGCAGGGTGGGAGTACGCCTACCAACACCCTGAAGAGACCATCGAGCTGATTCTTGAGCGCTACAACAGCCAGAACAAGAGCCGTGCTGCACTGGAGTTCGAGGCCAGAGAGCTGCGCAAGCTGGTGCAGCC
>JABGQL010000115.1:0-7292 GCA_018648825.1 Gammaproteobacteria bacterium | reverse complement strand
GTTGCCGATATCATGCAGCGCATCAGTGTATTGCTGGGGGTTGAGATGCGTGTAGTTGAAGCCCCCAGTTGGCCCGCAATGATGGAGCAGGCGGCCCGAGGAGAGGTCGATCTGGTGACCGCAGTGATGCGTAACGGAGAGAGGGAACGGTTCCTCAACTTTACCGATTCGTACTACCGTCTTAATATCACCCTAGTGACGCATGGAGAGCAGCCTCAGTGGGAGTCGCTGGATGCGGTGGCTGCAAGCGGGGCAACCGTGGCTGTGCCCGACAGCTATGTGACCCATGACCACTTGAAGCGTGACTACCCCTCTATTCCGGTGACTACCCGTGCCACGGTACTGGAGGTGTTACAGGCGGTGGAGAAGGGAGAGGCTGATCTTGCCATTGTTACCCTAGAGGCGGCAGCCCAATTGATTCAAACCTATCGACTGCAGCACTTGCGTATAGGTGCCCCAGTGTTTGAAACCTTGGGTGCATTGAGTATCGGGGTACGTAAAGATTGGCCTGAATTGGTTCCAATTCTGCACAAAGCACTGGCGGAGATCTCTACGCAGGAGATTGAACGTATCCGCAACAAGTGGATGGCAGTCCCTATCACTATTGGTCTCTCCATACAGCAGGTTGTGTGGATTGTCTTCTCCGTTATTTTAGTGTTGGGTAGCATCACCTTGATCATCTGGCGTAGTAATCGGGCAGTTAGGCAGGCCCAGCGTGCGTTGATTGTGGCCAAAGAGCAGGCAGAACAGGCGAGCCATGCCAAAGGGAACTTCCTCAATCTGATGAGCCATGAGCTACGAACCCCCATCACCACTGTATCAGGCATTACCCAGCTGATCGGCAAGACCGAATCCAACCCAGAAAACCAGAAGCTGTTAAAGACGCTGGAGCACGCCACCAACCACCTGCTAGCACTGATCAGTGACCTCTTCGACCTCTCCCGTGCCGAAGAGTCCACCATTACATTCGATGCTCAGCCATTACACCTGTCTGCTCTGCTGGAGGAGGTTGTAGAGCGCTTCACGCCACTGGCAGTAGAGAAGGGGATTGCACTGCAATACCAGCCGCAACAACTGCCCCATACCGTGGTTGCAGACTCACTGCGACTGCAGCAGATCCTCAATAACCTTTTGGGTAACGCGATCAAACACAACCGTGGCGGCTGGGTGCGCCTTGAGGTAATGGGATCAAACGACCAAGAGGGTGGCAGACAGCTACGCTTCAATATTCGTGATAATGGGGTTGGTATCGACCCTGCGCGTCAGCAGCAGATCTTCCTCCCCTTTGAACAGGTAGAGAAGCAGATCAGCCAGCAGCGTCAAGGGGCTGGGCTAGGGCTGGCAATCTGCAAGCAGCTGGTTGAGACGATGGGGGGGAGTATTGGTGTGGAGAGTAACCCCGGTGAAGGCAGCTGCTTCTGGTTTGAACTGAACCTTGCTGAGGTGGATGAGGTAATACAGCAGCCGCAACAGCAGGCTACGCAGCTCCCAAGCTTGAGGATACTGATTGCGGAAGATAACGAGACCAATCGAATGGTTATCACGCAGCTGCTGGAGATGGATGGACATCGGATCGATAGTGTCGAAGATGGTGAGGCTGCGGTTCAACAGCTCAGCCATTGTGAGGAAGCGTATGATCTACTATTGATGGATGTGCGCATGCCCCGTTTGGACGGCCCCTCCGCCACACAACAGATTCGTGCCCAATTTAGCCATCAGCAACTCCCGATCATTGCGCTGACTGCAGACACCTCGACAGAGACTCTTCAGCGCTGCAAGGCAGCGGGAATGGATCAGGTTATCTCCAAACCGTTCCTGGTAGAAGAGCTGTATCGTGTGATCGGCCAGCTTGGACTATTTTCTATATCGTTGCAGGAAAGCATACCCCCAATCTCACCTGCAGCAGACGTGACAGGAGAAGTCCTTGAAAAGAGGCTGCCTTAGCGGTTTATAAAATAGCCTCTGCTATCGTGAGGGGGTCTACATCTCTATGGCACTGTGAAGGCTATTTTTCCAGGCCGTAGAGAGACTTGCTGCAAACTGGTTGGCGTACTGCTCAAATAGGTCCACCTTCGGGGTGTAATTGACAATGCTATCCACCCCCAGCGCATCGGCGATCTGTTGCGGAGAGTGGAAGCCATCAATCAGCCCCAATGGCTTAGCCTCTTGACCTACCCAGATCAACCCATTGAATAGCTCGGTCTCGCTGCTGAGTTTATCGCCACGCCCGCTTTTTACCCGATCAATAAAGATGTTGTGGGTGGTGGTGAGGATATGCTCTTTAAGAAACTGCTCCGCCTCTGGGTTACGTGGAGAGAAGGGGTCGAGTAGTGCCTTAAACTTACCCGCTGTCAATTCGCGCTGCTCCACCCCGTGCTGCTTCATGGTCTCGACAAAGCCAAAACCGCCCATACGCACGCCAATGGAGCCGATCAGTGAGACCTCTGTGGCATGGATCTCATCCGCGGCAGAGGCGATGTAGTAGCAGGCAGAGGCGCAGAGTTCATCAATGGAGACGATGATCTGCTTATCGGGGTACTCCTGTTTCACTTGGCGAATGGTCTGCCAGAGCCGTTCGGCCTGTGCCGGGGTGCCACCGGGGGAGTTGAGTTGTAGCAGTAGATGTTTGACCCGCTCGTCCTTGGCTGCCTTGCGAATGGCAGGGGCCAGAATCTCAGCACTGTTCATGGTTTCGCTGCTGATCGCCCCCTGTAGTTTGATCATCGCAATACGTTCTGCGGGGTCGATCTCATCAATCACCCCGATGGAGGTGAGGCCCAGTAGCAGGATGTAGCTGATCAACAGTAGGTAGAGGAGATTTTTGAACCAGCGCCCACGGCGGATCTCTCGGCGCAGCTCATCAACGGCGGCTTCTAACTCAAGGTTTTGGTAGTTCATGGTCTCTTCCAATCTGTAATGTGGGGTGTCCACCCCGCTCTCTAAACCAGTTGAGGGCGGTTAAGATGCCCGGTTGACGGATAAACCACTGTTCCAGTCGGTATTTTCCTGGAAAATGACTCAACATGATACCCAATAGTAGGGTCAGTAGCCCCTGTCCCGGTAGAAATAGCATCAGAAAACCAGCCACAATCAGCACCAGAGCCAGCAGGTTGCGTATCAGGTGGAAACTGAACCCCAGTAGTGGGTGGCCTTCAAACGGGGTTGCGGTCGGCTCCTGTGGATGGTTAAAGTAATCCTCAGGAATGCGCCCCACCAGCCAAGGCAGTGCAGCAATCGACCCCAGCAGCATCACCGCAGAGCCGATACCCACCCAAAACAGCAGTATCTCGTTGGCACTAAACCAGTCGCTAAGTAGTTGCCACCACGTCATATTTTCTAGCACGCTCTAACTTCCTCCCCCTTGCAGGGGGAGGCGTGAGGAGGGGGTAGAGTGCAGTACGTTACGCAACCGTCTACAAGGTAGCCAGCACCTTACGTGCTGCATCAATAGTCGCCTGTAGATCAGCCTCGCTATGTGCCGCAGAGACAAAACCGGCCTCAAAGGAGGAGGGGGCTAGGTAAACGCCCTCATTCAGCATGCCATGGAAGAATTTATTGAAGCGCTCGCCATTGCAGGCACTGACCTGTGCAAAGCTCTCAATCTTCTCCTCTTCGCTGAAGAAGAGTCCAAACATGCCGCCAATGCGGTTACAGCTCATGGGAATGTTGGCCTCTTTAGCAGCAGCCAGAATACCGTCGGTTAGCATCTCTACCTTCTTCTCCAGATCCGCAAAGAAGTTGGGTGCAGAGATCAACTCCAGTGTCTTCAGCCCCGCCGCCATCGCCAGTGGGTTACCTGAGAGGGTGCCGGCTTGATAGACTGGACCGAGTGGGGAGAGGTGCTCCATAATCTCGCGCTTGCCGCCGAAGGCACCCACCGGCATACCGCCACCGATCACCTTACCGAGGGTGGTGAGGTCTGGGGTGATCCCCAGCTTGCCCTGTGCACCGCCGAGGCTGACACGGAACCCAGTCATCACCTCATCGAGAATCAGTACCGAACCGTGTGCATCGCACACTTCACGCAGCGTCTCTAGAAAACCCGCTACAGGGGGGATGCAGTTCATGTTGCCAGCAACGGGCTCTACGATGATGCAGGCGATCTCACCGCCCACCTGCTCAAATAGTTCACGTACCTGTGCGCTATCGTTATAGCTCAGGGTCAGGGTGTGTTCAGCCAACGCCTTGGGTACGCCGGGGGAGGTCGGCTCACCAAAGGTGAGTGCGCCAGACCCAGCCTTAACCAGAAGAGAGTCAGCATGACCGTGGTAGCACCCCTCAAACTTCACAATTTTGTCACGACCGGTGTAACCACGGGCAAGGCGGATCGCACTCATGGTTGCCTCGGTGCCGGAGCTGACCATACGCACCAACTCAATTGAGGGGACCAACTCTTTCACCTTCTCTGCCATGGTGGTCTCGATCTCGGTGGGGGCTCCGAAGCTGAGTCCCAGAGCTGCGCTCTCCTGTACCGTCTTCACCACCTCTGGGTGAGCGTGACCGAGAATCATCGGCCCCCAAGAACCCACATAGTCGATATAGCGTTTGCCATCTTCATCAAAGGTGTAGGCACCCTCGGCACGCTGGATGTAGACCGGATCTCCACCTACGCCACTGAAGGCGCGAACGGGGGAGTTTACGCCACCGGGGATGTGTTGCTGGGCGGCTTCAAACAGGTCGTGTGAGCGGGTCATGGTAGAGTCTTCCTCGTTGTAAAAATGGTTGTAAAATAGTTAAAGCGTTATTCATAAAGTGCTGCAATCTCTGCCGCAGACTTTGTAATCTCGGGTGTGCCCAAAACGGCGTGGATCACCGCCAGCATATCAGCCCCAGCATCCACCAGCGCTTTGCCGTTGTCTGCATCAATGCCTCCGATAGCGACCAGTGGAGTCTCTAGCTCTGCCTTGGCAGCAGAGAGTAGGTCCGGGGTAGCAAGGATGGCATTCGGCTTGGTCTGTGACGGGAAGAAGCGACCCAAGGCGATATAGCTGGCCCCCTGTTCTGCTGCAACCCGTGCGCGATCGAGTGAATTGTAACAGGAGACGCCGATAATCGCCTCCTCTCCCAGCAACTTGCGTGCATCACAGAGTGTGCCATCCTCTGCGCCGAGATGTACTCCGTCTGCGCCAGTCTCAGCAGCAAGGTCAGCCTCATCATTGACGATCAGCGGAATACCCAGAGGGCGACAGAGGGTGATTAGGTCGCGGATCTCCCACAGCTTGCGTTCACGGTTCGCATATTTGTTGCGATACTGAATGATACGAGCACCGCCCTGAATCGCCGCAGCGACAGCCGGTACAATGCCTACCTTGTCGGTGAGGTGGTGGTCGGTGAGTAGGTAGAGGCCGGAGAGTATTTGAGTCTGCTTGTTCATGATAGGAAAAAACGGTTGGGGAAGTGCTGTCCTTGAGCGGGCTGGTAACCCTGTTGCAGGCTGTTCCAGCTGAACTGTAATCCACTGGAAACGGCATCGCTAATGGAGTCACCCATCCCGATACGGGTGGCGATGGCAGAGGCGAGGGTACAGCCAGAGCCGTGGTAACTGTGTGGCAGTCGGGGGTTATCAAACTGCTGTTGAGTGCCATCGGCCTGAAACAGCTGATGGTGTACCCGATCAGCTGCTTCGCTGGGTACAGGGTTATCGGTTCCCGTTACAAGCAGATGGGCGCAGCCTGACTGCAACAGTGTGGTTGCGCGTTGCTCGATGCTATCCGCTTCAGGCACCAACCGCTGTAGTTCATTGCGGTTGGGAGTTGCCAGAGTGCTTTGAGGCATTAACAGGGTACGGATGCCCTCAATCAAAGGGTTTTCAGCCAGTGCTCCACCACCACCGCCTGCGAGTACCGGATCGAGTACGGTTGGAATGGTTGGGTGCTGTAGCAGTAGGTTATGCAGGGCTTTGAAGATGGGGCGGCTGCCGACCATACCAATCTTGATTGCAGCCACTGGGAACTCCTCCAGTAGCATCTCGGCCTGTTGTCTAAAGAGGGTTGTGGAGACGGCCTCAAACCCAAAAACCTGTTGAGTGTCTTGCAGAGTGAGTGCCGTGGGTACGGTAACGGCATGTCCACCCAGAGCGCCAATGGTCTCGATATCAGCCTGAAGACCTGCGCCTCCGGTAGGGTCATGTCCGCCGAAGACCAGAATAGTTGGGGGTATGCTCACCCGCGAGCACCAAAGATGTCGGTGCCGATGCGGACGATGGTTGCCCCTTCGGCAATTGCAGCCTCCATATCTCCTGACATCCCCATTGAGAGGGTATCTAGGTTCAGGCCGCTCTGGTTCAGCGCCTCTAGTGCTTCACGCAACTGTTGAAAGGGGCGACGTTGCTGCTGTAAATTTGATGCTGGAGCAGGCAGTGTCATCAGTCCCCGTAGCTGAACTCCGGGTAGTTTTGCGATCTGTTGTGCCAGATTAGGCAGCTCCTCAAAAGTGACCCCCGCCTTGCTGCTCTCACCGCTACTGTTGACCTGAATGCAGATGTTGAGAGGCTTCTGTTCTGTAGGGCGCTGTGCACCCAGACGCTGGGCAATCTTGAGTCGGTCTACCCCATGTACCCAGTCAAAATTCTCTGCGATGGTGCGGGTCTTGTTGGACTGAATCGCCCCGATAAAGTGCCAGACGATCCCCTTCAGTGGCAGTGCCTCAATCTTCTCTAGAGCATCCTGTAGATAGTTCTCACCAAAGTGGCGTTGCCCTGCATCGTAGGCTACCTGCACCATTGAGGCCGGTTTAGTTTTGCTTACTGCCAGTAGCTGAACGGTTGTGGGGTTGCGTTGATGCTGTTGTGCAGCAGCTTCAATACGTCTCTCGACCTGTTGGAGTTGTGTTGCGATTTCCATCGGCAAAGTATACTTGGAATTCGCTCTGCCCTAAACCAGAGGGTTCCTATGTTAGCCGTTCTAATTCTGGCCTTATCTAAAAAATATCCACTGTCTGAAACTCTGGTGTCCCTATTAAAATGGGTAGAAGGAGGGTAAGTTTGGGTCTGCGGAGAATAGCGGCTACAATATCCGCATAATATGCAGAGATTAACCGATGTATCTATGGAATGCGATGCACTGTTAAAGGCCCCAGGGGCGGCGCACACGCACTAGGCGGCAGACACTCCGCATTATGACCACACCCACTGCACCCCCCCTTACTGGGGTTCATTGCAACACGGATACGAAACACCACATACCCCACCACAATCCCCAGCGCCCCCAGCAGGGTCACATGGTCCCAAAAGGTGAGTTCAGTTGCGGTCATATAAACGCCCCACCAAACCAGGTCACCATCAGTGCCAGTGA
>JABGQL010000110.1 GCA_018648825.1 Gammaproteobacteria bacterium | reverse complement strand
ATGGCAGGACACAGTAAATGGCACAACATCCAGCACCGCAAGGGTGCGCAGGATGCAAAGCGTGGAAAGATCTTCACCAAACTGATTCGTGAGATCACCGTAGCGGCGAAGATGGGTGGGGGCATGGTGGCTGATAACCCTCGACTGCGCGCTGCAGTGGATAAGGCGTTGGGTTCCAATATGACCCGAGATACCATTGACCGCGCAGTAAAACGTGGCTCTGGTGATGTCGATGGGGAGGACTTTGATGAGATCCGCTATGAGGGCTATGGCCCCGGCGGTGTGGCGGTGATGGTGGATTGCCTGACCGATAACCGTAACCGTACCGTCTCTGAAGTGCGTCATGCGTTCAGTAAGCATGGTGGAAACCTCGGTACGGATGGCTCCGTCTCCTATCTCTTTACCAAGACCGGTGTGTTGGTCTACCCTGCGGGGAGTGATGAAGATGCCATTATGGATGCAGCCTTGGAAGCGGGCGCTGAAGATGTCGCTACGGATGAGGATGGCGTTGTTGAGGTGTTGACCGATGACACCAGCTATCTGGATGTAAAACAGGCGATGGTGGATGCGGGATTTGAGCCGGAATCCTCAGATGTTACCCAACGTGCAGCAACCATGTGTGAGCTAGACCAAGATGGTGCGGAGAAGATGATTAAGTTGATTGACCGTCTGGAAGACCTAGATGATGTGCAAAACGTCTACTCCAATGCAGATATCTCTGATGAGGTGATGGCTGCATTGGCTTCGTGATACCCTTCTGGCATGAAGCAGGAAACCTTACAGAAACTGACGGATACCATTGTTGGAACGGTTCACCCAGAGCAGGTGATTCTGTTTGGTTCCCATGCGCGAGGTGAGCAAGGCAAAGACTCTGATGTGGATCTGTTAATTGTTGAGTCAGAGGCATTTGATGAGAATCGGAGCCGCAAACAGGAGATTATAAAGATCTATCGTCAGCTGCGTTGGGTACGTTTTCCTGTTGATGTTCTAGTCTATAGCAAAGCAGAGTTTGATTACTGGAAGCAGCAACGTAACCATGTGATTGCTCAGGCGGCCCGTGAGGGGCAAGTGCTTTATGCCTCCTAACCAAGCAGTCGGTTTACTACTGAGAAAAGCGCAATCTGATTTGAAGGGCAACAGGTGAGCCTATTATGAATCGAATACTCGGTATCGACCCCGGCTCCCGTACCACGGGCTACGGGGTGATTGAGATGATGGGTAACGAGTTTCGTTATATCGAGAGCGGTGCATTGCGCATTCGAGGGGAGACCCTACCTGAACGTCTCCATGCCATTTTCGATAGTGTCAGTGAGGTGTTGGACCGTTGTCAGCCCACCGATTTTGCTATCGAGAATGTTTTTATGCACCGTAATGCCGACTCTGCGCTGAAGCTGGGGCAGGCGCGTGGTGCTGCGATCTGTAGTGTGGCTAATCGTGATATTAAAGTGTATGAGTACACCCCCGCCGAGATCAAACAGTCGGTGGTCGGCAAAGGCAATGCCGCTAAACCACAGGTACAGATGATGGTGCGTGCGTTGCTCAACCTGAAAACCAACCCCCAGGCTGATGAGGCCGATGCACTTGCCTGTGCGATCTGTCATGGTAACCGTGCCGGGGGTATGGAGCGATTGGGTAGTTTGGTCAGTGGAAGAAGCGGAGGGCGTTGGCGATGATCGGTCGATTGAGTGGGGTGGTGCTGGAGCGTAAACCACCGGAGCTGCTGGTTGATGTAAATGGCGTAGGCTATGAGTTAGAAGCCTCCATGAATACCTTCTATGCACTGCCCGAGAGTGGAGAGCCGGTGACGCTCTACACCCACATGGTGGTCAGAGAAGATGCGCAACTGCTCTACGGCTTTGCGGCAGAGCGGGAACGCCGTATGTTCCGCGAGTTGATCCGGGTGCGCGGTGTTGGGGCCAAATTGGCATTGGCGATTCTCTCAGGGATGAGTGCGGAAGAGTTTGTCGGCTGTGTTAATGAAGAGAACACCACGGCACTGGTGCGTTTGCCAGGTGTGGGTAAGAAGACAGCCGAGCGTCTGATTATTGAGATGCGAGATCGGCTTAAGGAGTGGGATAGCTTCTCACCCAAAATTGAAGGAGCTGCAACAACAGTCGCTGCTGTGGCTACTGATTCGCAGAGTGAGGCGGTTCATGCCTTGATCTCTCTGGGCTATAAGCCACAAGATGCCTCGCGCTTGGTGAATGCGGTAGCGGGGGCAGATGAGCTGAGTAGCCAAGAGGTGATTCGTATGGCGCTGAAGCAGAGCGTTAAATTATGAGCGAACTCGCTCGCACCATCTCTCCACTCTCTACACCAGAAGAGGACCGAATCGATCGTGCTGTACGCCCACGTATGTTGGAAGATTACCGTGGACAGCCTGCGGTGCAGGAGCAGATGGAGATTTTTATTCAGGCCGCGCGTAATCGCTCCGAATCATTGGACCACACCCTGATCTTTGGTCCACCGGGTTTAGGGAAGACCACGTTAGCCCATATCATCGCCAATGAGATGGGGGTCAATATGCGTCAGACCTCAGGCCCCGTACTGGAGAAGCCGGGGGACTTAGCGGCGCTGCTGACCAACCTAGAGGCGCATGATGTGCTGTTTGTGGATGAGATACATCGACTTGGTCCGGTGGTAGAAGAGGTGCTCTATCCGGCGCTGGAGGACTTCCAACTCGATATTATGATCGGAGAAGGGCCAGCGGCTCGCTCCATCAAACTCGACCTTCCACCGTTTACCCTGGTGGGGGCAACCACCCGTGCAGGCCTGTTGACCTCTCCACTGCGTGACCGTTTTGGTATCGTACAGCGTCTGGAGTTCTACAACACCGAAGATTTGGCTTACATTGTCTCCCGTTCGGCCTCTATTCAGGGGGTACCCTCCGACCCTAAAGGGGCGATGGAGATTGCCAAGCGCTCTCGTGGTACCCCTCGAATTGCCAACCGTTTGCTGCGCCGTGTGAGGGACTATGCCGAGGTGAAGGGTGATGGAGCGATTACTCAGCAGAGTGCAGAGCGGGCGCTCGACCTGCTAGATGTCGATGTGAAGGGGTTTGACCAGATGGATCGTCGTCTACTGCTGAGCATGATTGAAAAATTTGATGGTGGTCCTGTTGGGGTTGACAATCTTGCTGCTGCGATTGGTGAGGAGCGTGGCACCATTGAAGATGTGGTTGAGCCCTACCTGATCCAGCAGGGTTTTATGATGCGTACCCCGCGAGGTCGGGTTGTGACCAAAAATGCCTATCTTCACTTCGGTTTGGCTCCGCGTCAGCAAGAGCCGAGTAGTGGAGACCTGTTCTCGACATAAAGGCACCTATAAAATTCCACTTCTTGTGGTTTTACTGTCGTTGCGGTTGATGCAGAATAGACACCTATGGCCCCCTTCACTTTTCCTGTCCGTATCTACTACGAAGACACCGATTCCGGTGGCGTGGTCTATTATGCCAACTACCTGAAGTTTATGGAGCGAGCGCGTACCGAATGGCTGCGTTCTATCGGCTTTGAGCAAGATGCGTTGATCGAGGAGTTGGGGGTGATCTTTGCTGTGCGCTCGGTAACTATCGATTACAACGCTCCGGCGCGCTTTAATGATCAGCTGGAGGTGGTGACTACGCTGCTCAAGCAGGGCAGAGCCAGTCTTCATTTGTTGCAGGAGATCCACCGCAAAGGCGAAGAGACAGTGTTGTGTGCAGGAACGGCTAAGATCGCCAGCCTGCATGCGGAAAGTTTTCGTCCAACCCCTATGCCCGAAACCCTTTTTCAGGTGATTAAGAATCTATCGTGAGGATGTATGAATAACGAACTCTCTATTGCGGCGTTGATTCTCGATGCCAGCGTGGTAGTGCAGCTGATCCTGCTGCTGCTGATGGCCTCTTCGGTCTGGTCGTGGAAGGTGATCTTCGACAAGTTAAAAGATATGAAACAGGCCAAAGAGGCGGCGGATCGCTTTGAGGATCTGTTCTGGAGTGGTCGCAATCTGAGTGAACTGTTCCGCAAATTTGAGAACTCCAAACCGCGAGGAATGGCAGGGATCTTTGTTGCTGGCTTTCGTGAATTTGTACGTCTGCATAAACGTCAGGGGCTGACCTCCTCCGATGTGGTGGATGGCTCCAGCCGCGCCATGCGGGTGGCGCTTAATCGTGATCTGGATGGGCTGGAGGTTAACCTCTCGTTTTTGGCCACTGTAGGCTCGACTACCCCCTATATCGGTCTGTTTGGTACGGTCTGGGGGATTATGAACTCCTTTAGTGCCATTGGCGCGACCAGCAATGCGACACTGGCGATGGTGGCCCCTGGCATCTCTGAGGCGCTGGTGGCTACCGCGGTGGGTCTGTTTGCAGCGATTCCTGGGGTGATCTTCTATAACCGCTTTACCAATGAGATTGAACGGCTGAATAACCGTTATGACATCTTTCTAGAGGAGTTCTCCAGTATTTTACGGAGACAGTCACATCATGAAGAGGGTGATGTAGAGGGAGAAGAGGCGACCCTATGAGTCGTCAACGTACCCGCAAGCGCCCCATGGCCTCGATCAATGTAGTCCCCTACATTGATGTGATGCTGGTGCTGTTGATTATCTTTATGGTGACTGCGCCGTTGCTGACGCAGGGGGTAAAGGTGGACCTGCCGCAGACGGAATCTAAATCAGTTGAGAACAGTCAAGAGGAGCCGGTGGTGGTAACCGTGCGTGGGGACGGTGTACTGTTTATTAATGTAGGTGATCATCCAGAGAAACCTGTAGACCCCGATCTGCTACAGAAGCGTGTGGCGCTACTGGTAGAGCGTAACCCTGCGACCCAAGTGCTGGTTCGAGGTGATCATCGCGTGGATTATGGCGCAGTGGTTGGGGTGATGGCGCTGTTGCAGCAGTCGGGCCTCCCCAGTGTTGGGCTGGTGACTGACCCGCCGGAGTAATAGGATTGTGCCGCTGAAAGAGTTACTACAGCAAAAGGTCTCCGCGTTGGGGCTGTCGGTGTTACTGCATGGACTGTTGCTGGCTGCTGTGCTGTGGGCTGGTATGACTACAGTCGAGAAGAAGCCTGTAGCGGCCCCAAAGACCCCAGTGATTCAGGCCCATGCCGTAGACGGTAAACAGCTGAAGGCGAGAGAGGAGCGTAAACGTAGAGAGAAAGAGGCGGTAGCGCGTAAGAAGCGAGAAGCAGTAGAACGCAAACAGGCAGAGAAGAGAAAAGCTGCAGAGAAAAAGAAGAAAGAGAAGCAGCGTAAGCAGCAGGCTAAAAAGAAGAAGGCAGAAGAGAAAAAGGCCAAAGAAAAGAGGGCTAAAGAGAAAAAGATAAAAGAGAAAAAAGCGGCAGAGAAACGCAAAGCAGAAAAGAAGAAATTAGAGAAACAAAAATCTGACAAGAAAAAGGCAGACAAGAAAAAGGCAGACAAGAAAAAAGCAGATAAGAAAAAGGCAGAAGTAGCCCGCAAGGCCAAAGAGAAGAAGGCGCTGGAGAAGAAAAAGTTGGAGCAGAAGCGCGCAGCAGAGCGTAAGGCCAAACAGAAAGCAGAGGCGGCTCGTAAGCAGCAACAGCTAGAGATGCAACTGGATGCGGAGATGGAGGCAGAGCAAGAGCTGATGCAGGCCAGTCGACGTCAAAGTGCGATGAATCGGGAACTCTCCCAGTTACGCGCAACCATTCGTCAGCAGATCGAGCGGGTCTGGAGTAAACCACGCAACACACCGGCGGGGCGTACCTGTAAAGTACGGGTGAAGCTACTGCCTGGCGGTGAAGTGGGGCGGGTTACCGTATTGGTGGGGAGTGGAAACGAGGTGTTTGATGCTTCGGTTGAACAGGCTGTACGTAAAGCAGCCCCCTTTCCCTATCCAGACTCTGTAGAATTGCGTAACGAAGTGCGTGAATTGGAAATGACATTTGTCCATGAGGGGTAAGTTGAGATGAAACGGTTGGTGATTCTATATTGGTTGTGGATGCTGGGAAGCCTCTCAGGGAGCGTCTCTGCGCTGGAGATTACCATTACCCAAGGCAATGAGGCGGCGCTACCGATTGCGGTCGCCCCCTTTGCGGGATCGGGCATTATCTCTAATGATCTGCGCCTTAGTGGTGAGTTTGCACCCCTCTCACAGAAAAAGATGCTCTCCAGGCCAACCCAAATCAGTGAGGTTAACTACACCGATTGGCGGCTGTTACAGGTGCCAACCCTGTTGGTCGGGCGTATGCTGAACAAACCAGAGGGCAAACAGCTAGAGGTGCAGCTGATCAATGTCTACCGTCAACAGTTGATCGCACACTACCGCTTCTCTGTGGGAAATGCCAACGCCAAGCGTATGCGCAAGGTGGCACACACCATCAGTAATTTGGTCTACAAGAAGTTGACTGGGGCGGATGGGGTGTTCAGTACCCATGTGGCCTATGTCTCTGTGGTGAACCACAAAAATAGAAAACGTACCTATACACTAGAGAT
>JABGQL010000091.1 GCA_018648825.1 Gammaproteobacteria bacterium | reverse complement strand
CACCCCACAGAGTACCGAAGCAGGGCAACAACAATAATGGTTCCTCACAACAGCAATACCACCAGCAAGGAGATGGCACTGGTCATCCTCGCTATGATTCCCGGACTGTTTGCACTGGGCTGGATCTTTGGCCCCGGTGTCTGGATACACTGCGCAATTGCGGTGCCAGCAGCGATCGTCGCAGAGGCGGCCATTCTGCTCGCCCGTGGGCGCAACCCAATGGGTGAGCTGAATGATCTCAGCGCCATTCTCACTGCACTGCTGCTGGCTGCCTCTCTGCCCCCGCTGTTGCCGTGGTGGATGGTACTGCTCGGCACCGGATTTGCGATCATTTTGGCAAAACAGCTCTACGGCGGATTGGGGCAAAACCCCTTTAACCCCGCAATGATCGGTTATGTGATTCTGCTGGTCTCCTTCCCCAAAGAGATGACCAGCTGGCTCTCTGCCAGCGGCATGGGGGGAGAGACCATCAGCTGGGGTGCAGCCACCCAAGCGATCTTCGGTGGCGCTCCAGTCGCACTCGATAGCCTCAGTGGTGCCACCCCACTGGGCGGGCTAAAGACCACATTGGCAGAGGGGCTGACTCTGCAGGAGTCACTAGAGAAGATCCCAAGTGGCCTGTTGGCAGGCCCCGGCTGGGAGTGGGTCAACTTCGCCTTCCTCTTTGGTGGCACAATTTTGCTGCTAACCCGTACCATCTCCTGGCATATTCCTGTCAGCGTACTGGCTGGGCTCTCACTGATGGCGCTGATCTTCAACACCATCGACCCTGCCAGCTATGCCACCCCGCTCTATCATCTGTTGAGTGGCGGGATCATGCTCGGCGCCTTCTTTATCGCCACCGATCCAGTCACCGCCAGCACCACACCGATGGGACGCATCTGGTTCGGGCTAGGGATCGGTGTACTCGACTACATCATCCGTACTTGGGGTGGATACCCCGATGCCGTCGCCTTCAGCGTACTATTGATGAACATGTTCGCCCCATTGATTGACCACTTCACCCAGCCCACCATTTACGGTGCACAGAAGGGGGAGAAGGCGTGAAAGAGGTACAGCAGATCGCACTACGCGCTGCAGGGGTTCTGGCGCTATTCGCCTTTCTCGGTACCGCCCTAGTGGCGATCACCTATGAGGGGACCAAAGAGCAGATTGCAGAGAACAAGCGACTCTCCCTACTGAAATCCCTGGGGCAGCTGGTTCCCGACACACAATATGAGAATGATCTGTTGGAAGAGCGGCGCACACTGCCTGCAGCCCCACTACTGGGGACTAGCAAGCCCTCTTTCGCCTATCTGGCAAAACAGCACGGTGCAGTGCATACGGTACTGCTAACCCCCACCACCGAGGCGGGATATAGCGGCACCATCAACCTGCTGGTGGCGATTCGTGCCGATGGCTCACTGGTCGGAACACGGGTACTGAACCACACCGAGACACCGGGGTTGGGAGATCTGATCGACATCAAAAAATCGGACTGGATTCGTAGCTTTGATAACCGCTCACTGGAGAACTTGACCCAACAGCAGTGGAAGGTAAAAAAGGATGGCGGTATCTTTGACCAGTTTACCGGGGCCACCATCACCCCTCGGGCGGTGGTTGGGGCGGTACACAACAGCCTGCTCTACTTTAAACAACACCGCGAACAGCTACTGCAGTCTCACGCTGAGGCAGAAAAAAACAAAGAGGAGAGGCCATGAGTGAGGCAAGCAACACAGACTACGGCAAGCTGATCCGGGATGGACTCTGGACCAATAATGCCGGGCTGGTACAACTACTGGGGCTCTGCCCGCTGCTGGCGGTTACCACCACGACCATTAACGGCTTGGGGTTGGGGCTGGCAACGACACTGACACTGATCATCTCCAACCTGATGGTCTCCTCCATCCGAAACTTTGTCACCTCAGAGATCCGTATTCCGGTCTTTGTACTGATCATCGCCTGTACCGTAACCGGCATTGAGCTGGCGATGAACGCCTGGTTCCATGAGCTGTTTCTGGTACTGGGGATATTTATCCCGTTGATTGTGACCAACTGCGCCATTATCGGTCGTGCAGAGGCATTCGCCAGCCGTAATAGCTGGCTCCCCTCTCTGGTCGATGCGATCAGCATGGGTATAGGCTTCACCCTGCTGTTGATGCTACTGGGTGGACTGCGTGAACTGTTTGGATTTGGCACCCTGTTTACCCAGTCTGAACTGATGTTTGGTGAGGGTGCGCAGTGGATGACAATGACACTGGTAGAGGATTATCGAGGCTTCCTGTTGGCGATTTTGCCTCCGGGTGCCTTTATTGGGCTGGGGTTGATTATCGCCGCAAAAAATCGGATTGAGCAACGTATTGCCTTGGCTGCAACAGCAACGGCTTAAGAGATGAATAGAGCCATTCGGGAACAGATCTTCGATCGCCTTGCTGAGGCGATTCCAGAGCCGACGACAGAGCTAAACTACAGTAGCCCATTTGAGCTACTGACAGCAGTCCTGCTCTCCGCGCAAGCGACCGATGTTGGGGTCAACAAAGCGACAGCAAAACTGTTTCCGCTGGCAAACACACCCAAGGCGATTTTGGAGTTGGGCGAAGAGGGGGTAAAACAGCAGATCCAGACCATCGGGCTGTTTAACAGCAAAGCAAAACATCTGCTGCAGACGGCCAAAATCCTCCATGAGCAGTATGCTGATGAGGTTCCTGACCAACGTGAGGCGCTGGAATCCCTCCCCGGCGTAGGCCGAAAGACCGCCAATGTGATCCTCAACACCGCCTTTGGGCACCCCACCATCGCCGTCGACACCCACATCTTCCGCGTCTCCAATCGCACCAAGATCGCCCCCGGCAAGAACGTATTAGTGGTGGAGATGAAGTTACTGAAGTTCGTCCCCAAACCCTACCTACTGGATGCACACCACCTGTTGATCCTCCATGGCCGCTACACCTGCATTGCGCGCAAACCGAAATGTGCAAACTGCTGCATTCTTGATCTTTGCGAGTTTAAACAGAAAATTAACTAATGTTCTTCACCCAAAATCGAGATGAGATCCGTCGCTTCTATCTGCAGGTCTGGGAGAAGTCACAAGCGGGAAAAGCATTAGAACCACTGGAGGCTCAGATTCTGGATGTGATCCAGACCCACCCCGAGTATCACCCCTTATTAAAACAGGGAGAGGAGCAGCTCGACAAGGAGTGGACCCCAGAGATGGGTGAGAGCAACCCCTACCTACATATGGGGATGCACATCACCATCCGCGAACAGCTCTCTACTGACCGCCCCCCCGGCATCCGCGATGCTACCCGCATCCTGTTACAGCAGATTGGAGATGGGCATGCTACCGAGCACCTGATGATGGAGTGCCTAGGAGAGACCCTCTGGAAGGGGCAGCATGATGGTAAGGTGCCCAATGAGCAGGCCTACCTACACTGTATACAGCAGCTGGGGCTACGATAAGTAGTTGACGGAACAGGTCCCTTCTATCAAGATAAGTGAATGAATAGTGTACAACCTGAAACAGCATCAACCACTCAAGAAGTTACTACCCTAGCTTATCAAATTGAGCGGCTATTCAATCAGCTGATGATCTCTCCCAACACCCTCACCGCTGAAAAAATTCAGTCCGTCACCCAGTCGCTCATTGAACAGACCCGAGCCCATCCCAACGCCATCATTGGCACCGTACACCTAAGAACGGACATCAAATATTCGGTCATCCGGGCCATACAAAACACCATCTTTGCACTGCTGGTCAGTGACCAGATGGAGTGGTTTGATGAGGCACGAACCCTCTCACTCTGCTGTGCAGCATTGACAGAACATATCAGCCTCTACCCCATTCGGGATCAGCTCAACCATCAACAAGAGGGGCTCTCTCCCTGGCAGTGCAAAATAATTAAGAGCTACCCCCAAAAGGCGATCCGGATCCTGATCTCTATCGGGGTAAACGACCAACGTTGGCTACATACGATAGGGGGGGATAGCAGCAAAGAGGAGGCCAGCTGTGAAACCAGTATCCTCACAGTAGTGAACCGATATGGGGCGATGATCAGCGAACGTGGCAAACGCAAA
The DNA here is from genome assembly GCA_018648825.1 of Gammaproteobacteria bacterium. Lineage (GTDB taxonomy): Bacteria > Pseudomonadota > Gammaproteobacteria > Thiopontia. The sequence goes on along the minus strand of JABGQL010000091.1, from coordinate 2,470 downwards.
CCTATGGGGGGGCAAGAGGCCACACAGACACTGTTGAGCGAGCCCTCTCCCCCCCCCTTAGAGGTGAAAATCGGAGCCATGCTGGTTAACATTCTAGGCATCTACCCACCCGGCACCGCAGTTCAACTACACAATGGAGAGACTGCCATTGTGACCTGTAAAAAAACCATTGGGGAGCCTACTGCAGTGATGTCTGTCTGTGATGTAAATGGAAAGCAGCTCAAAACACCCATTTTTCGAGATATACGGCAACCCGACTACCATATTGAGCACTCCATCACCCTTGATTGGACACGTCATCTCAATATCGACCTATTCTGGAACAGCAGCATGGAGAGCCCCAGCAATGAAGCACTGTTCCAACTCTCCCCTCGGGTGACAGGCAACTAAGCATGCCCAGCACATCACTCCCGATTGAAACAGGCATGTTAACGGTTGGAGAGCCGTTGCCTTTCAATATCCACACCAATGATGGAACCCTACTGCTACGCGAGGGGATGATTCTCTACAGCCAACAACAGATTGATACCCTGATTGAGCGTGGTAGCTACACCATCCCCCCTTCAGAAGAGCCAGAAACCCAGAGAATTGATAGTCTGGTTCACAAAATTGATGACACCTTTACCCGCTATATGACCCATGGTATCAATATCTCACGCAAACTGATCACCTTAGCCGATGATCTAGAGTTTTATACACGGCATAACCCTGATGCACTGATTGGCATTATTCATCTGCGTACTGATGTCAAATACTCCGTTATTCGTGCAATACAGAATACCGTGCTCTCGGTATTGATGGCCTCCAAACTGGGGTGGGAGGCAAAACGAATCACCTCCATGGCGCGTGCTGCACTCTCTGAGAACATTGGCCTCTATCCATTGCAAGACGAACTCTGTAAACAGAACCATGAGCTAGAGGAGTGGCAGACAACCTTAATTCGGGAGCACCCCAAAAAAGCGGTAAAGGTATTGATTGGCATGGGAGTTCGCGACCGCGACTGGCTCAGCACCGTAGGCTACCACCATGAACGGATGGATGGCAGCGGCTATATGAATGGGATCAGTGGAGACGCAATCCCTGAAGAGGCCCGAATTCTCGCCATTGTAGACCGTTATGGTGCAATGATTACACAACGAGGAGAGCGTCAAGCCAGCACCCCTCAAGAGGTGCTACTCGCCTTTATTCAACCCACCGATGACACTTTCAACAAATATGATCAGGAGCTTTCCAGACTGCTGATTAAAGAGATCGGACTCTACCCTCCAGGTACAACCGTAGTGCTAAATAACGATGAGACCGCTATTGTCAGCAAGCGTAGCGAAGATCCGGTCTCTCCTGAAGTGATCTCCATCTGCGATGCTTATGGAGACACCATGGAGTGCCCCAAACATCGAGACTCTCGCATTCGCACCTACAAGATTCGCAAAGCGGTTGAGCTTGACTGGAGTCGCCACCTCAATGTCGACCTGATCTGGGACAGCGGAACAGAAGATATCTGCTATGCCTCACTATTCCGCTTTGAAGATCCAAACTACGTGTAAGCCCCCCAAACAGGCCAACCTTAGCGCTTGTGGAGTACTTTTCAGCACCTTGTGAATTTGTGGATAGTTACAGCCAGCCCCACATAAGAAGTTAGTGATATTCTCCGAAAACAGAAAATCAACCACTTAAACTAAAACTTGAGCTAATTGAAAAAAACTTTCCAACTGAGCCAACAAACAACAAGTTACGTAACTATTATAAGTTGAATTCTGGCTGCCCCCCTAATCCCATGCTCCTGTATGGGGAAATAGGCTTCTCCACAAACCCTGTGGATAACTCTGTAGATAAAGTGAAAGTAGAGGGCTTTGGCCAGTCTATTCTCACCCCAAGACAGACTGCCTATTTATTGTGCAACTGATCACGCAGTTTTCGAAACAGGGTCGAAGGGTTGATCCCCAAACGTTCAGCCGCATGGGTTCGGTTCCCCCCCACTTGCGCTAAGGTGTGCTCAATCCAGTACTGCTCCACCTCTGCCAACGTCGCCTTTTCAGGCAGCAACTCCAGTGGAGTGGTTGTGGTTGTGCAATGGAGAGGCTCAGAGGCCCCATGGGATAACAGGTAGTGAAAGGTCTGCTGACGCAACTGCCCCAGATTACCCGGCCAGGCGTGCTGCTTTACCCCCTCAATCCATGCCGGATCCAGGACCAATGGCTCGCACCCCCAGCGCTGCTCAGCCTCCTCAACCCACTGTGTGATCAACCCGCTAAAGTCATCCATACGTTGGCATAATGGAGGCAGCGGAACCATGCCGGGAAAGTAGTGATAGAGGTGGGTCGGTAACTCCCCCTCTGCCCCAACCGTTGCCGTCGCCAACAGACGCCCCCCACTCTCCTTCTGTAGCAGCAGTATACGTGATAGTTCAGCCTCACTAAGCTGCTCTACGTGCTGTAACAGCACTACACCTTGCCCCTGCTGCTGCTCTAAC
>JABGQL010000099.1 GCA_018648825.1 Gammaproteobacteria bacterium | reverse complement strand
TGCGGCACCAGAACCTAAATCTGGCGTGTCTACCAATTCCACCACGCTCGCATCATAAAGCGCGGGCATTATATACTTGATAGCAGTGGTACACAATCCACCCCAACCAAGAAAAGAGAAAAAAGAGGATGATTCCTGTTATCTGAAGCAGTACGGGGTAGAAAAATGCCAATAACACAGTAACTGCCGCAGCCAGATAGAGTCCCAAAAGAATTTTGCCCCAACGGGTAGGCAAGATCTGGAACAGATTGGGCAGAGCAGCAAGATTCCCCATCTGACTTGGATCTCGAATCATCTGCTGTTGTAGGTGGAGAAAGACTAGAAAAGGGGCAATTTTCAGCACCATCCCTAACAACATCGGTAGCAGTACAGCAAAGATCCAGAACAGAGCAAGCCAACTGGGAATGATCTGCTTAATCAATAAAGAGAGCAACAGTAGAGTCGCTCCTAGAGCCAGTGAAAACAGTGCTATTTGCCAAAACCGCACGGTTACATCAAAGATTTTTCGCTTTCTCTGCCTCAATAGATAAAGCGTCACACTACCGTAAAGCATGATCCCCACTGCGGCCAGCATCAACAACACCTGATTGGACGTCACTCCCCACAGTAGTAGTGAGAGTGCTACTAAGGGCACCACCCACTGTTTCATCCAGTCAGGAAATGGGGGCGTTACCTGAAACATCGGAATCAACTGAAAGCTGGTTGCCATTAATAGCAGGGTAAACCAGCCCCCTAATCCCCAAACAGCATGGATATCGGTCCAGTTACGCTGCAGTGCAACCCCTTCTTGGCTCCACCCCATCAATAGCATCACCCCCAATCCTGCAAGTAACAGCAGAAAAGGGAGGGTATAGCGCAGCAGTCTAGCCCACTCTGGCGGTGCAGCTATACGCAACAGCAGCCAGAAAAATAGCAGTAGATAAGGGATCAAACCAAGCATCACCCCCCAAAGAGCCAGTGATAACAGGGGCGGTTGTGAAAATATCATTCCTGCAGATAGCAGTAGCGTACCTGCTGTCAGTGAGAGATGAAGCAGGCGGGATAGCCCACCTATCCACGGAAATTGAATACCACCCACAACCGGCAGCATCTGAAACAGCACCCCACTCACCATCATCATCAGCACACCGATATTGAGCAGATGGAGCGCTCCAATCAGTTGAGGGCTCCAGCGACTCTCTACCAAATCAGCACCACTCCAACTCAACAGCAGCGCAAACAGTACGCCAAACAGTGGAGCGGTAAGAAAAAATCGAAATGGAATTTGAATCGGTGGTGCCGACTCAACAGAGAGGTGCGCTGTATTCATCACACCGCAGTTACCGCTCTAGATCCCCATAGGCTTGCGCTAGCCGTTGCAACGCAAGTTCATCTCCTTTGTGGTAGATCATCAACTCAAATGGGGCTTCACCCTGCAACTGTATCTGATATTCATAACCCATATCGCGTAGCACACCATAGAGTGGCCCTGGCTCCATACGATGCATCATCCGCACATACCCGCCTGGCTGAATCTGCTCTAGCGCTTTGAGCACCTCATTCATTGGCTCCGGTGCTGGAAGATCTTGCACATCACAGCACAACTCTCCAGGCCGAGACATAGCGCTTATGCCTCGATGCTTTTCAGCTGCTCGCGTACGGTTGGAGACTCCCCTACCGCATTATCGATCATCGGGTAGAGAATCTGCTCCTCTTTCATATTGTGTTGTTGAATCATCAACATGATGGTGTCTGCTACGCCCAACACCTGTTCTGTATAGTGATTCTCTACCGCTTGCTGCAACCCCTCCAGCAGGGAACGCATCTGTTTATGCTCCATCCGCATCATCTGTGTTGGGCCTTGAGTGTTCCCAGTCATCGACTCGAAGGCGGGAAACAGGAGCGATTCTTCATTATCAAAGTGGTCCAGCATACTCTGATTGAAGCGTTTCCATGCGCTCTCTGCGGTCTCCCAATCTCCGGTACTTGCCGCATTTTCCAGCGCGGCGAAGTGGTCATCACAGAGACGATGTTGGTTGGTCATAATTGTCGAAATTTGTTCCATTGCGAAGTCACTTTATCTAATCTAGGATGGAGTGCATTCCACCATTTCAACACTCGCCTTTCCACCCCAACCTAATCCACAGTTTGATATTCATCAAACTCTGGGGCACCTCTGAACGGATGAACACGACTGCCATGCTGATCGACTCCCATTGCCATCTGGATCACCCCGCATTTGACTCTGACCGCACTGCAATCATCGGCGCATGCAACAAGCTCCATATCGGCGCACTGATTCTTCCTGGAGTCACCACTACAGGCTGGAGACTCGCTCTCACTCTGAGCCATCAACACCCCTCACTCTACACAGCACTGGGGCTACACCCCCTTTTTAGCAGCCAACACCCCTCCGATGGATGTCAGCAGTTAGAGCAGCAATTGCAACAACATCCAGAGGTTGTTGCGGTGGGTGAGATTGGGCTCGACTACTACCCAAAAAACTATGACCGTGCACTTCAGCAACAGCTATTCAGCAATCAGCTGTTGATTGCAGGAAGATATCATAAACCACTACTGCTCCATGTACGCAAAGCACATCAACAGGTACTTGAGCTACTCAAACAACAATCACATTATGGCGGCATCGTACACGCCTTCAGCGGCAGTTATGAGCAAGCCTCAGAGTATATTGATGCAGGCTTCTTAATTGGTGTTGGTGGCGTAGTGACACGCCCCAATGCTCACAAACTGCATCGTGTTGTACAGCAGATTCCTCTCTCATCAATTGCACTGGAGACGGATGCCCCAGACCTGCCACCCAGCTGGGCACAAGGGGAGCGCAACTCTCCACTACATCTACCACAGATTGCACAGCAGATTGCTGATATTCGCGGACAACCGACTAAAGAGGTTATCGAACAGACAACACATAATGTACAACAGTGCCTGAGGTTGAATGTTGATTGACCTCACCGCAGAAACAGGGAATCATTCCCTGATGAATCCCAAACAACTCTCTGCTCTGCTATTGAGCACGCTGCTATTCGCCTCCCTACCGGCACACGCTGAAATCACCGTGCTGCTGCATGGGTTGATGGGGAGCAGCAACTCTTGGGAGCGTAGTGGTGCCACCACGGCACTGGAGGAGATGGGATGGGAACAGGCGGGGCGGGTACAGCCAGGCGGTCCAACCGGGGTTCTGCTCTCCGAACCTCTGCAGCCCCCCCGAGGCAACCGTCTACTCTATCTTGCTGATATCCCTTCACTCATTTCTCTGGAGCAGCAGAGTGAACTACTGGAGGAGATATTGATAATGATCGCCAACAAGCATCCATCAGAACCGATCTATCTGGTAGGGCACTCTGCGGGGGGCGTTGTCTCACGTATGACCGCTATACAGAGCCAACTGCCTCAACTCAGCGGACTGATCACACTGGCCTCACCACACTTAGGCAGCCCCTATGCCAACTTGGCCTATGACCTTGCTACACTCCCCTTCCCGCTTCGTCTGCTGCCTAAACTGGTGGCGCATGATAAATATCAGATGCTGCGCAAATCACGCCCGATGCTCAAGGGACTAACCGTAGCTAAACCAGGTACCCTATTACACTGGCTGAATCAACAACCTCATCCCGATATTCAATACGTCTCAATCATTCGTCGTCAGCCTCCTGCCAAGGTAAAGGATGCACTGGTACCCTTCTGGAGCCAAGACATGAACAACATCCCCGCACTGCAAGGGCGCGCCTTGACCATCTCTACAATGGCACTACACCCCATCACACAGGCTGACGGACACCTATTGGGGTCAATACTAAATGAGTTAGTAACTCATCAGCGCTGAACTGAATCTATACGCCATTACCCGCGACACGCTTCGCAAACATTATATAGAATCATATAAACGCCATTTTTTTTATCGATAACCTAAAAAAACACTTCACTTTTTGTAATAGAGCAGTGACAATAAGGATTCACTTAGTTGTGAACCATCGTGTACTGTCCCGTTGATAGTCACTGTTTTGAAAACGAAAGAAGGGAGAACCGCTGTAATGGCACCAAAAATCACAGCTGTAAAAGAGGCGTTTACCAAGGCTCAGACCATCACAACCATCGCTGAAGATACCGGACTTTCCAAAAAAGCCGTCTCTGAGGTTCTGGATAGCTTGGGTACTATCATTGAGCGTCACGTTAAACCACGCTCTGCTGGCCGTTTCGCACTGCCAGGTATCATGACCATCAAGCGCTATAAGAAGAAAGCAACCAAGGCACGTGAAGGCCGCAACCCACAGACGGGCGAGACCATCACTATTGCTGCCAAGCCAGCACATAACGCACTGAAGATTACTCCAGCCAAGGCGCTGAAGGATATCGTGTAAGCGGGCCATTTGGCTCCATTAAAAAACCCGCTTCGGCGGGTTTTTTAATGGTTGGAAGTTCCCCTCTTATCGCTCTTGCACCCCCACATAACTACGTGGTTTAGCCCCAGTATAGAGTTGGCGCGGTCGCCCAATACGCTGATCAGGGTCATTCAACATCTCACTCCACTGCGCAATCCACCCTGCCGTACGCGCCATCGCAAAGATCACAGTAAACATATTCAGCGGGATGCCCAACGCCTTGAGAATCAAGCCGGAGTAGAAATCCACATTGGGGTAGAGCTTACGCTCAACAAAATAGTCATCCTCCAGCGCGATACGTTCTAGCTCTAACGCCGCCTCAAATAGTGGTGCATCTTTATCATCCAATGTGAGTGAATCGAGCAGTTCATGGCAGGCTCCACGGATAATACGTGCACGTGGATCATGACTCTTGTAGACACGATGGCCGAAGCCCATCAAACGGAAAGGATCATCCTTTGACTTGGCCCGTTCAACATACTCCTGAATAGACTCCTTATTTCCGATCTCCTCTAACATATAGATCACAGCCTCATTGGCCCCACCATGAGCCGGCCCCCAAAGTGAAGCAATACCGGCTGCAATCGAGGCAAAGGGGTTCGCGCCCGAGCTACCCGCCAAGCGTACCGTTGAGGTACTCGCATTCTGCTCATGATCGGCATGCAGAATAAAGATCAGGTCCATCGCCTTTGCAGCAACCGGGTTGACATGGTATTCACAGGAAGGCATGGCGAACATCATGTGCAGGAAATTTTCCGCATAACCCAAATTGTTCTGCGGATACATAAAGGGCTGTCCCAGAGAGTACTTGTAACTGTATGCGGCAATCGTCGGCATTTTGGCAATCAGGCGGTGTGCAGAGATGGTCCGATGCATTGGATCACTAACATCAATGGAGTCATGATAGAAAGCGGAGAGCGCCCCCACCACCCCCAAGGTAATCGCCATTGGATGCGCATCGTAACGCATCCCCTCATAGAAGCGACGGATCGCCTCATTGACCATGGTGTGCTCTTTGATGGTGGTCTCAAACTCTTGTAGCTGTTGCACACTCGGCAGCTCACCATCCAGCAGAAGGTAACAACACTCTAGATAGCTACTTCTCTCTGCCAACTCCTCAATCGCATACCCCCGATAGAACAGTTCTCCCTTATCTCCATCAATATAGGTGATGCTGCTCTTACAGCTGGCAGTTGAGAGATAACCAGGATCAAAGGTGAACATCCCCGTCTGCTGATGCAGCCGCTGCACATCCACTACATCGGGGCCATAGCTTCCCTCCAGAACCGGTAGCTCAACCCCCTCCACACTATCCGTTGAATTCAGCAATATTTTCTTGTCCCCCATATCCCCTCTCCTGTATTGTGTTGTATACCGATGAGAATAATTTTGCGCCCATCAACCATTTTTATAGTTTTATCAAATATCCAGATAAATGCAATCAATAACCATTATTAAAATGTCAAATAGGGAGCACTAAACAGATGGAGAAAATCCTGTTTGTCTACGGATGGCTGTCGGTACTCACCGATGGTCGCTTTTTTCGCTTTATCTTTTCCAACCTGCTACGGGTGACCGCTATCATCTTAACCATCTACCTGATTGGCGATGCGATTGAGAATATAGAGCGCCTGCTATTTTCAGAACGTCCCGAACGAGATGTAGAGTTACTGGCTCCTGCTGCAGTACAGGCTGTTCTACTTTTGGGAGGCTATACGGTAATCCATCTTATTTTATTACGTGCAGCTGAGATCCGTACCTTGTATGACTCGCGTTACGCCCTCTCTGAGGTGATCACTGTGCTCAATCGTCTATTAGGAGAGACGCTGTTTGCAGCCATCCTCTCCTCCACATTGGTGGTGCTGCTACAACGAATGGAGAGCTCTCCACTGGTTCTTTTGCCACAACTACAGCAGCAGATAGAGCCATGGCTCAGCAATCATAGTGAACTGTGGATTTTAGCGGGTGGTCTGGTGCTCAGCTTTGGGGTGTTGATCACAGGCTATCTCAGCAGTGAGATGCTGGAGATGGTGATGCGTCTATCGAGAAATTCAGAAAAACCGTAAACCTTTATCACACCTCTTTTTAGCGCGCTCTTTTCACCAAGCCTCAGCGCCGATCTTCTCCAGATAAGCGCTGTGTGCGGCCAACTCTTCAGCACC
>JABGQL010000071.1 GCA_018648825.1 Gammaproteobacteria bacterium | reverse complement strand
GTATGCCTTGGGGTGGCAATGGAGGGAGTATGCCTTGGGGTGGCAATGGTGGGGGTATGCCGTGGGGTGGCAATGGTGGGGGTATGCCGTGGGGAGGCAATGGTGGGGGTATGCCGTGGGGAGGACCTCAGCAGGGGTGGAGTGGTCCTAGGGGTTATGCTCCAAACTATGGGCCATATGCTCCAGCACCTTATGGAAAGCAGATGCAGCGGGGAAGAAACAACACCTCTCAGCAACCTTACCATGCAGAACCTAACCGTTATCCAAAGCGCCCTAACCAAGAGGTAGGCAAGAGCGTGCCGGAGACAGTAACGGCTCCAGCAGTGAACTAAAAGGGCACCACTTTCCATGCATGAGTTTTATCTATTGTGTATGGAAAGTCCCCTCCTACAATGGGCCTCCCTCAGTACGCTCTATTTTTTCGAGTGCTTCGACCAGTGCCTCTGTTAAAGCTGAAGCGTGATCGCTCTGATCACTGTCTATTGCATCACAAACCTCTTTTCCCTGATCACTCAACTCAGGAAAACCAAACAGTGCGGCGCTGCCCTTAATGTTGTGTGCAACCTTTCGTACCATTTTGAAATCACTCTGCCTCAATGCCGCAGATAGGGCTTGCAGGTTATCTGCCGCGTCTTTGTAAAAGGCGCCCATCAGCTCCTCATCAACATCAGATACCTTGGTTGTTTTTGGTTGTACATTTTCCTGAGTCAAATACTTTTCCAATATCTGCGTCAGAGTCTCTTTCTCAAACGGTTTAGCGATAAAGCCATTGCAACCCGCTTGCTCAAAGGCATCCCTGTATTTTTGCACCGTATTTGCAGAGACTGCAATAATGGGGGGCTGGTCTCCCCTCTCTTTGATGATACGGGTCGCCTCAATGCCGTCCATAACAGGCATCTGCATATCCATCAGGATCAGGTCAAAGTGCTGTTTCATCGCCAAGTCAACCGCCTCTTGGCCATTGTTGGCGACGGTTACAGTGACTCCAACCCCCTCTAGCATTCGCCGCTCCAACTGTTGTAGTAGCGGTGTATCTTCTGCGATAAGGACCTCTCCAGTCATCTTCTCATCCTGTCGCTTATTGAGCGGAAGGTTATCTTGTTCTGATTCTCTTGTTGATGCTGAAGATAGAGGTTTATGATTGAATTGAGTGGCTGATTCCAGTGCAATCTTTACCCGCTTCAGCTCTTTATTGGTGGCGTTAAGTGCTGAGGTCTTTTCTTGAATCATCACTGTAAGTTCATCTTTATCACCGTTCAGCTGCTGTTCTGAGGCGATCAACTGTTTAACAAAAAGGGTATCTTTGTACAGAAGAGCTATGGTTGCGATAAACAGTGCAATCACTGGAACCATAAATATCGTCATCCATTGGGTGTATGCAATATAAGCAAACATCAGGACTATGATGCTGCGAATAGTGAGCGCGAATGGGCTGCTTTCTGATGTTTTATCTGGATTCATTTTCTTCTTTCTTCAATAGGTAAGCAGGTTGTGAGTCTAAGACATCGTACCATAGATATTTTACGCTCAGCGCTATTTCAAGTTGTGGCATGATTGCATCCATTGGATGAAAAATATGGAGGAGATGACCGATGAGTAAGTACGCTATTTTTGTTGTTATGCTGATGCCAGTCTTGGCCTTAGCTCAGCCGAATCCACTGAAGTGTAAGATCACTTCGCAAAAGGATACGGAGTCCACCCGCTTCTTCGTAACGCTGAATGAGGCTGCCGAAACGGTGACCCATATACAGGAGAATGGTCTCACTTTTGATGCCAAAGCTACTTATGAGCAGGGGCATGTTTTATGGAAAAAGACCCATGCGATCTTGCCCGGTGTTGAGATTACCAACTTCTATGATTTGAACCGTGCGGCATTAAGCCTCTCATCAGAGTCGAAAGCTGAGGTGGCGGCAGGTGAAGAGGCTGGGCAAAGCACACTCTATTTGGGTTTGTGTGAGGAGGCGTTGCCCTAGGAGCCTGTCCTAAGCATCTTCAAGAATTAATACGATCAGCTCTTTGGGGCCATGTACCCCATAGGCCAGCACCTGCTGAATATCTGCCGTTTTGGAGGGGCCTGAGATCAACAGTGTGTTGGTTGGCATCTGCTGTTGCCACTGCTCGTTAACCACCATCTGCTCAAAGTTCTCATGGATTTGGTTGGCATGTAGTAGCGCAATATGAACCGGTGGGACCAGTGAGAGCAGGCGTGGCTCCTCTATGGTCGCCCATAATGCCAGAGATCCACTGTGGGCGATTGCGCCACGGGTTGAGGTGATGCCGACATCGACCTCATTAAAGAGAGTGCTCTTCCACTGCTCAATGGGTTGTTGGTAATGTTTTAGTTCAATGGATGAGGCGCACCGCTGTTTCAGTTGCTGTGCCACCTCTCCCCCCGCCAACAGTCGTGATAACCCTCGTTGAGGCAACTCGCGGTTAACCCAGCCGATCCAGTCGCCATCGGCTAGGTGGTGAACCTCCGCATGCACCGCACTCATCTGTTGGGTTAAGCGTTCAACCTTCTCACTCTGCCCCCACTCTTGCCGGTCTACCTGTGGGGGGATATCTCTGGTTGCTGGGGTGGATGTGGCACGTAGTGCCTGAAAAATCGTTTCTCGTGCGCTACTCATGATCAAATCCAGCCTCTTTTATCAACTCACTGAGGGGGCGTGGGGCAGGCTTGGTGACCGTGCGATAACGACTCCAACCCCCTATGCTGGAGGGGGTTAGTCCGCGTAGACGGGTTGCCAACTTACTGAAGAGTCGATAACGCAGTGGGCTGCTGTAGAGCCAGCGCCACCCCTTCCAGCTGAGTACCTCAGCCTGTTTTCTTAAGCTCCCCTCTCCCTTCACTCCAGAATGGTTTTGATGGCTGACCGAATCGGCGCGCAGGCGATTGATTAGTTTGGGGAGAGGAATCTGCACTGGGCAGACTTGAGCACATGCCCCGCAGAGACTGCAGGCTGAGGTGAGTGTGCCGATCTGGTCGATACCCAGTCGCATCGGCTCTAGTACGGTACCAATGGGACCGGGATAGACGGTGCCGTAAGCGTGACCACCGACCTGTACATAGACCGGACAGTGGTTGATGCAGCTGCCACAGCGGATACAACGCAGGGTATCAAGCAGTACCTCATCTCGTTTTATATGTGAACGTCCATTATCCAGCAGTACCAGATGCACCGCTTCAGGACCATCTAGCTCCCCCGCTTGGCGTGGATGGCTGATCATATTGAAGTAGGTGGTGATGGGCTGTCCGGTCGCTGATTTGGTCAACAGATCCAGTAGTGGTGGCACATCGGTGAGCTTCTCTACCACCTTTTCAATCCCCGTTACCGCAATATGCAGTGGCGGTACGGTTGTCGACATGCGCCCATTGCCCTCATTTTCCACTAGGCAGAGGGTTCCGGTCTCGGCCACCATAAAGTTAACCCCAGAGATTCCAGCATCGGCCTGACGAAAACGGTCACGTAAAATTTGCCGCGCCTGCTGGGTCATCTCATCCACGTCTTCGCTATAGGGTAGCTCTGGGAAGTGTTTGTGGAATAGCTCAGCAATATCCTGTTTGGTTTTGTGAATGGCTGGCATCACGATATGGGAGGGGGTTTCGTGGGCAAGCTGGATGATGAACTCTCCCAGATCGCTCTCCAGAATCTCAATCCCATGCTGCTGCAGATAGTGGTTGAGGTCAATCTCCTCAGAGACCATCGACTTCCCCTTGACCACCGACTTTGCCCCCGCAGCCTCCAGTAGCTGATGAATGATGGCGTTGGCTTCAGCGCCATCTCTGGCCCAGTGCACCTGAATCCCATTGTTGATCAGCTGTTGCTCTAGCTGCTCCAGCAGCTGGGGTAGATTACGTAGTGCGTGGGCACGAATAGCATTGGCGCGTTGCCGCTTCTCAAGTAGCTCATCCTCATCGGGAAACTGTGCCGCCCGCTTCTCCATCAACATTGACATCGCCGAGCGAAAGTTGCTGTGAGCCTGTTCGTCGCCCAGTGCCGTGTTAATGCGATGTTTGAAGGCGGCTGCTTGATCACTCATGGGTGCGTTCCAGCAGGAACTCTGCAATGTGTTGTGGTTGCATGGTGCGCTGCTGTTTCTCCAGTGCGCCTCCGATATTCATCAGGCAGCCGCAGTCCTGACTCACCACCCGAGTGGCCCCGGTGCTGTGTAGTGCATCGGTTTTATCCTGCACCATCGCACCAGAGATTTCAGGCTGTTTGATGGCAAAACTGCCGCCAAACCCACAGCACTCCGCTTTGCGTGGCTGCTCTAATACGGTGACCTGGTTGAGCTGGGAGAGCAGAGACTCAATACGGTCCTCCACCTTCAGTTCATTGCGACAAGAGCAGGAGGTGTGTACCGCAATCTCGGTCGGTTCACCCAAGTCCTCTAGCTGTAGGTTGAGTTGATCGACCAGAAATTGGGTCAACTCTACTGTGCGCCGGCTCACTGCAATGGCCTGTTTCTCATCGGTCTCTCCAGCAAACAGCTCTGGCCAGTGGTGGATCACCATCCCTGCGCAGGAGCCGGAGGGGACAACAATGGGGATCTCATGAGGGAAGCAGCGCATCTGGCTTCGCGCCACCTCTAATGCCTCTTCCCGATAGCCGGAGTTGAAGGCGGGTTGACCACAGCACCCCTGATCTTTTGGATAGATGACCCGCACCCCTGCACCCTGAATCAACTTCATCCCCGCCAGCCCTGCCTGTGGATAGAAAAGATCTACCAGACAGGTGCCCATAAAGTAAATTTCGTCAGGGTGTGTTGGCATTACTCTTCTGTCTCGTCTAGGGAGAGGATGGAGGCTTGGCGTAGAAAACGCTCGTGGCGCGCCTGCTCCTTGTCGATCTCTTGCAGTGACTCCTCAACAAATACCAGATGCTCCTGTGCAGCCAGCCGAGCACGTTCTGGATCGCCTGCAATCACCGCCTCCATCAAGTTGCGGTGCTGGTTGGTTAGCGGCTCAGAGACGCGGGGGATGGTGTAGAGTTTGTCGAGGTTATTTTTAATGCTGTCGTGCAGAATGGAGACCAGACTGCGCATCACATGAAGCGTCACCACATTGTGTGAAGCTTCCGTAATTGAGAGATGGAAGGCCGCATCCGCCTTGGCCTCCTCCAGTGGGTCTCCACCCGTCTGGTGCAGCGCTACCATCTTCTCATACGCCTCTCGAATCTGCTGCCGATCTTGATCTGTTGCACGTAGTGCTGCGTAGTAGGCGGCCTGTCCATCAATGGCGTGGCGCACCTCCAGTACATCAAAGCGGAACTCAGGGCGCTCTTTAAGTAGGTCCAATAGAGGATCGGTCAAGCCGTTATTCATGGACTGTTTGATATAGGTTCCGCCCCCCTGCTTTGACTCTAGCAGCCCTTTACAGGCCAGTTTTTGGATCGCCTCACGCAGTGACGGACGTGAAACGTTGAGCCGTTCAGCTAATTTACGCTCTGAGGGAATACGTTGCCCCACCTCCAGTCCACCCTCAGCAATGATGCTTTCAAGTTGTTCTGCAATCTGATCGGATAGTCGGCTCTTGTTCATGTTCTTCCTGTTATTGGTATAACCAATTTACTATAAATATTCTCAGCGTCAATAGAAAATCTTTTTTGTCTCAGCAGCTCTATTGTCGCCACGCTTACCGTGAATGGTATCAGAGGTTAGAAAGTCGCAGCGGTTAATTGGCTGCAAAATGGCTATTTATCATTGAATTAAGTGGATTCTCCCCCGTTTTGCATAGGAGTTTCCTTCGGTATTTTGATGGTCTGGATAAGTAAGTGGCCCATCCTGAAACTTTTTTTCATGGGCTTGACAAAGATCGCATCCTGTGCAAAATAATAATGGACTTACCAATTTACCAATATCAGCACGCCCTGAAACGGTCCACTCAATTGGAAGCTCACAACCAAAAACATCTGGAGTGGCACACCATTCCAGCAAAAGGAGATCGATACGCATGAAAAAGAAAATTCTCTCAGCAGGCATTGCTGCCGCACTCACAATGTCTTTGATGGCCTCTACCCCCGCCGTTGCCGGTAAAAAGGTACTGCTCAAGGTTCCAGTCTGGTTTGGTACCCACCTAACCGGTTTGGGCTCTACGCCGAAATATGTTGCAGAACACCTCAATGCGGCATCCGGTGGTAGCGTAAAGATGAAAATCTATGAACCCGGCAAGCTGGTACCCCCCAAAGAGATTTTAGAGTCGGTCTCCAAGGGACAGGTAAATGCGGGCTGGAGTACCCCCGGATATAACACTGGACTGCTGGGCCAGAAGGGTGCAATCTTCTCAGCCGTACCATTTGGTCCAGATGCCCCAGAGTTCCTCGCTTGGGTCAACTATGGTGAAGGCCGTCAGCTCTGGCAGAAGCTGTATGACGATGCCGGTTATAACGTTCACTCCATCCCCTGTTCGATTATTGCCCCAGAGACCTCTGGCTGGTTCTCCAAACCGATCGACAAGCCTGAAGATCTGGATGGGCTGAGAATGCGTTTCTTCGGATTGGGTGCATTGGTGATGGAGAAGATGGGGGTCTCCACCTCCCTACTCTCCTCTAAAGAGATCTTCCCAGCACTGGAGAAAGGGGCCATTGATGCTACTGAATTCTCCATGCCTGCAATCGACAAGCTACTCGGCTTCCACAAAATCCTCAAGTACAACGTAAGCGAGCTTAAAACGACCTACTTCCCCTCGCGGGTATCAGTCTGGCTGCTT
>JABGQL010000161.1 GCA_018648825.1 Gammaproteobacteria bacterium | reverse complement strand
TGGTGCCCGGAGCCGGAATCGAACCGGCACGGTGTTTCCACCGAGGGATTTTAAATCCCTTGCGTCTACCAATTTCGCCATCCGGGCACGAAAAAAGCCGCTGAATTATACCATTCAGCGGCTCTTTGTCAGTCATAGATTAGCAATAATCTAACCCCATCAGGCAGCGGCACTCTCAGGCTCATCCTCTGCTTTCACCTCATTTTCTACCACCGCCAACTTCACCTGGTCTGGGAGCAGTTTGGCGCGAATCTGCTGTTCAATATCTTGCGCCATCTCTGGGTTCTCTTTGAGGAACTGACGAACCTTATCCTTACCTTGACCAATGCGCTCTTTACCGTAGCTGTACCAAGCACCTGACTTCTGCACAATCCCTTGATCAACACCAAGATCGATAATCTCCCCTTCACGGGAGATACCTTCACCATAGAGAATATCGAAGGTGACCTGCTTAAACGGTGGGGCCACCTTGTTCTTCACCACCTTGACGCGGGTGTCGTTACCGAGAATCTCATCTCCTTTCTTGATGGCTCCGATGCGACGGATATCCAAACGTACTGAGGAGTAGAATTTCAACGCATTACCACCCGTGGTGGTCTCTGGATTACCAAACATCACTCCAATCTTCATACGTATCTGGTTAATAAAGATCACCAGTGTATTAGAGCGCTGGATATTGGAGGTTAGTTTGCGTAGCGCCTGTGACATCAAACGCGCCTGCAGGCCAACATGATGGTCTCCCATATCCCCCTCTAGCTCAGCCTTGGGGGTGAGTGCTGCAACAGAGTCAATAATGACAACATCGACAGCTCCAGAGCGTACCAGCATATCGGTAATCTCTAGCGCCTGCTCACCGGTGTCTGGCTGAGAGACCAGCAGGTCATCAATATTAACCCCCAGTTTTTCCGCATAATTAGGATCAAGTGCATGCTCTGCATCGACAAAGGCCGCTGTGCCACCCAGCTTCTGCATCTCTGCGACCGCATGTAGGGTTAAGGTGGTTTTACCGGAAGACTCTGGACCATAGATCTCAACAATACGCCCACGCGGCAGACCACCAATACCGAGTGCAATATCCAATCCGAGAGATCCGGTTGAGACACTATCGATATCACGTTGCGCCGCCTCATCCCCCATGCGCATCACAGAACCTTTTCCAAACTGGCGTTCAATCTGCCCCAGCGCTGCATCGAGTGCTTTACGCTTGTTTTCATTCACCTTGGCATCTGCTTTCTGACTCATCTTCAATCTCCGGTATCATCTATCATTGCGAGAACATAAGAGAACTTAAGTTCTCCTTTTGTTCTTAATATACCCTGTTTTTCTGAGAACGCAAGACTATTTTTCTATTTGTTCTCTTTTTTGAGGTTATGCTGTGCAAACATCCAAAACAGCAGACCAATCAATACCATCGGCAGTGAAAGCAGCTGCCCCATGGTGAGCCACTCAAAGGCAAGATAGCCGATATGGGCATCGGGCACCCGGAACAGCTCGACAAAACTGCGGAACAGCCCGTAACCGATCAAGAACAGCGCAGAGACCGCCATCAGTGGGCGTGGTTTACTGGAGTAGAGCCAGAGCAGCAGAAACAGCAGCACCCCTTCCAGCAGCGCCTCATAGAGCTGAGATGGGTGACGCACCAGTAGCAGTGGGTCCGTTTTAGAGAAGACCATCCCCCACGCCACATCAGTCTCTCGCCCCCACAGCTCCCCATTAATAAAGTTACCGACCCGCCCTGCCCCCAAACCAATCGGTACCAACGGGGCCACAAAGTCGGTGACCTGAAAGAAGGTGTAGCCCAGCTTGCGTGCAAACAACCAGAGCGACACCAGCACACCAATCAACCCACCATGGAAGGACATCCCCCCCTGCCAGATCTTGAAGATATCGAGTGGGTTTTGTAGATAAGCGGCTAGGTCGTAAAAGAGGATATAGCCGAAACGCCCCCCCAAGATCACCCCAATCGCGGCATAGAAGATCAGATCTCCAACCTGCTCCTCATCCCAAGGAGAGTCTTCCTGAGTAGAGCGTCGCACCCCCAACCACCAAGCTGAGAGAAACCCAATCAAGTACATCATCCCGTACCAGTGGACCTTCAGCGGCCCCAGCTCAAAGTAGGGTTGGATATCGGGTGCGAGCATAACGGTTTAATCTAGACTCAACTATTCGGCTTAACTATTGGGCAACACGCGCCCAAAGAAGGTCTTGATATATTCAGTCTCTGGAATCGCTGGGTGGATGGGGTGGTCTGGCCCCTGATGCCCCTCTTCCAACAACATCAAATTACGGTCAATATGACGGCTGGAGGCGAGCAATAGGCTCTTCAACTGACTACGCTGCAGGTGATGAGAGCAGGATGCGCTGATCAGTATCCCGTCCCGACTCAGTAGACGCATCGCCAGTTCATTGATCCGGCGATACCCTTGCAGGCCACTCTTCTGATCCTTCTTGCGCTTGATAAAGGCGGGCGGGTCGACGATAATCAGGTCAAACTGCTCCTTTGCATTCCTCAACTCTTTTAGGGCATCAAATGCATCACCATGCAGTGTCGCAACCTGATCAGTGACATTGTTGAGTGCTGCGTTATGGTGGACCTGCTCAAGGAACTTCTCTGAGGCATCGACACAGATCACCTCTTTGGCCCCTGCAACAGCGGCCTGTACGCCCCAGCCACCAATATAACTAAACAGATCCAGCACCCGCAGACCAGAGACGTAGTGTTGCATACGCTCACGGCTGATACGGTGATCGTAATACCAACCGGTCTTCTGCCCACTCATCAACGGAGCCTCAAACCGCACCCCATTCTCCTCCAGCGCCACCCGTTCTGGGGCTTCCCCCAAGACACACTCGACGGACTGCTCCAGCCCCTCTGTGAGTCGAGCTGGGGTATCGTTCTTCAACACAATCACACTCGGCTTCAGCACCTTCTCTAACGCAGCAATTACCGCATCGCGCAGTAGCTCCATACCTGCTGTGGTGATCTGCACCGACAGGGTATCGCCAAAGCGGTCAACGACCAACCCCGGCAGACCATCCGAATCACCATGTACCAACCGATAGTAAGGGCCAGGAAAGAGTCGCTCACGAATCGACAGCGCCACCTTCAGGCGGTGGGTGATCAACGATTGATCCAGACGATAGCTGGAGTTTCGACTCACCAGACGTGCCGCAATCAGGGTGTTGGGGTTGATATAACCATTACCCAGCACCTTACCACCGGCAGACTGAATCTCCACCTGCTGCCCTGCTGTAAAGCCAGAGAGCGGTGTCGCTGCGGTATCAATTTCATTGCTGTAGACCCAGAGGTGTCCCGCATGCAGGCGGCGATCTTCACCCTTCTTTAGCTTCAGTGGTGCCAGTTTATTCATACATCTCCTAGATATGAAAAAAGGCGCTCCGGACAGAGCGCCTTTTTAATACTTCCGGTTGGGCCTCAGTCAGAGACTCATCAGAGGTACTTTATAGATACAGCGTCATTGTTTCAGAGCTACTAGACTCATCATAGAAGGTGGAGGCTCCAACGAACTCCACACCATCGATAAAGTCACTGTGCTCGAAACCAAACAACTCTACTGTCATCTGACAGGCGAGGAACTTCACCTCCATCTCCTGACAAATTTCGCGCAGCTCTTGAATAGAGGCTACACCATGTTTTTGGGTGGTCTTCAACATCATGTCGGATGCAAACTTCTCCATACCCGGCATGTTGTTCATGAAGATATTTGGCAATTTAGGCGCCCAATCAATTTTCTGCAGCCAGTCTGGACCAAAAGGCATCTTCATTGGCATGGCAGGGTTTCCCGCAGGGGAGACACGCAGCTTGCTGGTATCCTTCAACAGCAGATTAAGACCATAAAAGGTAAAGAACATAGAGACCTCTTTTCCCAGTGCAACTGCAGTACTGCCCAAGATGAACGGTGGGTAGGCCCAGTCCAGTGTACCCTTGGTACAGATCATTGAAACTTTATTGATATCAGACATGTCAAATTCCTCGCTCTATAAAAAACGGCCGAAGCTTACTGCTCCAGCCGTCTCTTTTATTTCACTATTTAGATCAAGACTTCTTGATCATAAACACAAACTTACCGCCCTCTTCACCAGAAGAGACCAACTCGTTACCTGTCTGATTACAGAAGGCTTCGATATCCTTTACTGAACCTGGATCAGTTGCAATTACACGTAGAACCTGGCCTGCATCCATTGTGTTAATTGTCTTCTTTGTGCGCAAAATAGGCAGCGGGCAATTCAGTCCTGATGCATCCAGTTCTTGATCAAAATCAGCCATTCTTTACTCTCCGTTTCTCTGTTACTCTGTAGATTAAAGTTTGAATTATGCACCAAAACAGCGTTGAGATACACAATCACCATGAATATGGGCGGATACTTATATTATATTGCACGGCAGAGTGCAAGCTTTACCGTTAGTTTTTCTCTGCTGCTGCTCCTCGGATCTCCTCTTCAGGCAGCCGAAATTCGCCTTCCTTCACTTGGTGGAGACAGCTCTGCATCGGTGATGACACCGCAGCAGGAGCTACTTTTGGGGGAGGCCTTTATGCGCTCACTGCGTCAGCAGATTGAGATCATTGAGCAGCCGGAGATTCAGCACTACATTGAGACACTGGGACAGCAGCTGGTATCTCAGAGTGATGACCCCACCGCCCCATTTGAGTTTTTTGTAGTGCGCGATGACTCCATCAACGCCTTTGCTGGACCTGCAGGAAAGATCGGCATCCACAGCGGGTTGATTGAAAAGGCGGAGAGCGAGGGTGAACTGGCCGCAGTGCTGGCCCATGAGATCGCCCATGTCACCCAACGCCACCTGATGCGCGCACTGGAGAGCCGACAAAACCAGTCACTACAGACCGCCGCTACGGTACTGGCAACGATTATTGCCGCCTCTGCCAGCCCTCAGGCCGGTGAGGCGATGATCGCCACCTCAGCAGGTCTGTCATTACAGCAACAGATCAATTTTACCCGCAGCAATGAACAGGAGGCCGACCGCGTAGGGATGCAGACCCTCCACAACGCAGAGTACGCCCCAAAGAATATGTCTGCCTTCTTCAAGCGACTACAACAGGCCTCACGCCACGATGGCGAGACGGTGCCAGAGTACCTACGCACCCACCCCTTAAGTCTCTCCCGTATTGCCGACGCGGAGAGCCGCATCGGCCAATATGCCCCCGTCAGCAGACGCAGTGATGAAGAGTTCCAGCGCATTCGCACACTGCTTAAAATTCCGCAGTTTACCAACCCACAGAGCGCTGTACGCCACTACCAAAAAGCACTGCAACAGAGTTCACTGGAGCAACAGCAGATACTACAGTTTGGATTAGGCATTGCACTACAACAAGCTGAAGCACCTAAACAGGCGCTACAACAACTGCTCCCACTACTGGAACAGCAACCAGAGGCCCCTACCCTACTCATTCAGATTGCCCGCAGTGAAGCCGAGTCTGGTGCAACCCAACAAGCACTACAACGCATTAGGGAGATCTCCCGCATCTACCCCACACACCGAGCACTGGCCCAATTTCATGCCGAGCTACTCCAACAACAGAGACAGTTCGATCCAGCCATTCAACGACTACAGCAGACAATTGCAGACCACCCTACCCACCCAGCCCTCTATCAACAGCTAGCCACACTCCACACCCTCGCCAACCACCCCCCAGAGTCACATCTTGCATTAGCCCACTACCACTTTCTGCGAGGCGAGACCAAGGTTGCCCTTCAGCAGCTGGACTATGCAGAGCGTGCCTCTAAGAAAACCGGAACCAACTTTATCCTCTTCTCTTCTATTGATGAGCGTCGCCGTGAGTACGAGTCGAAACAGGCGCTAGAGAAGGCCGAGGAGAAACATGGATAAGAGCACTATTCAGATACCCTTCATAAGGTCATAGAGAGAACTATAGGCCCAAACTGTGAGTTCCCTTGATTCTTTCAGGGGTGATCTTCATAATCTGCACCGATCATTTAATTCAACGTTTAACTCAACATGAGGTACGACAACCGATGAACACCGTCCTGAAAGAACTCCTGGATGAACTGACCCCCGAGCAGTTCGATGAATTCAAATCTGACAAGATGCTGAACAAGATCTATGCAATGAGTGGTGACACCTCCACTGATGATCTTATTGCCAATGCTCAGGCTGTCGCTTCCTCTGCCATGCTGCGCTACCTCTACCCTCGCAAGACGGGTATTGCAGAATGGAAGGGCGTACAGGCCGGCAGCAGTGCTCCAGCAGCATCTGCCGCCGCAGCTCCGGCCGCTACTGAAACAGATAGCGCTGACGCTGCCCCTGCTGGAGACAGCGTTAAGCCAGGCGTTAAGCTGGCTGAGCCAGCCCCAGAGTATGACCTCTCAGACCCAGACTCTCTCCCCTTGTGGATGAAGATGAAGCTAAAGAAAGAGGGTAAGCTGTAAGAGCATACCGTTTAACGACACACAAAAAAGGGATCGAAATTTCGATCCCTTTTTTGTGTATTGCATCTTCTACCTATGCGGCATGCAGATAACTAAGGTCAATGATACCTACCAAAATGGGGTTATCCTGCTGTACATAGACCCGATCTCCACCCATCACACGGGGTTTGGTTGCGGTATCAGTCTTAAAACCAAGCCCTAATAGATTGCTCTGTGACTGCACGGTTCCCTGCTGTCGAGTAGACGGACTTCTTCCGCCAAGGTTGTCGTTCTGATCAGCTGACTCT
>JABGQL010000160.1 GCA_018648825.1 Gammaproteobacteria bacterium | reverse complement strand
ACAGAGGTGATTCTCAATGCCTACCATGCCTGGGGGGTGAGCTGTGTAGAGCGCTTTGCTGGAATGTTTGCCTTTGCACTGTGGGATGGTAACAGCCAGCAGTTGCACCTGGTGCGTGACCGTATGGGGATTAAACCGCTCTACTGGTTTCAAGATGGTGATCGGCTGCTGTTCGCCTCGACACTACCTGCACTGTTGGCGGCAGGGGGGATCGATACCGAATTTGACTCATTTGCGCTGCACAACCACTTTTCGCTACATGCGGTTGTACCCGCACCACGCACTCTGTTTCGCCAAATCCACAAGATGGAGCCTGCACACTGGTTGACGATTGAGCGAAGCGGTGCAACCCGGCTCCATCGTTACTGGTCTCTGCAGGCGCAGCGCCCAGTAACGGGGATGAGTGAGTGGGAGTGGGCAGAGGCGGTGCGTGAATCCCTGATGCAGGCGGTAGAGCGTCGTCGTGCCGCCTCTGATGTGCCTGTCGGTGTGCTGCTCTCTGGTGGTCTTGACTCTAGCCTGTTGGTGGGGATGCTAGCAGAGGCGGGGCACCAAGATATTCGCACCTTCTCGATCGGTTTTGAAGATTCGCCAGAGGAGCGGGGCAGTGAGTTTGAGTTCTCCGATGCGGTGGTGGAGCGTTTTCAGACCCGACACCAGAAGATTGTTATCCCCAATGATCAGGCGCTACCGCGGTTGACTGAGGCACTGGATGCGATGTCTGAGCCGATGTTTGGGCAGGATGCAATCGGTTTCTACCTGTTGGCCGAACAGGTCTCCAAAGAGGTGAGTGTGGTGCTTAGCGGGCAGGGGGCTGATGAGGTGTTTGCGGGGTACTTCTGGTATCCGTTGATGAATAGTGCATCTGGCTCTGCGGTGGAGCGCTTCCGCCAATTCTATTTTGATCGAGATCATCCAGAGATGATGGAGCTGCTGGGTGAGGCGTATCAGGGGGAGGATCATACGGCAGCACTGATGCAGCAGTTATTAGAGGCCCCTGGGGCAGACCAGTATCTAGATCAAGTGTTACGGGCGGATACCACAATGCTGGTGGTCGATGATCCCGTGAAACGGGTGGATAACATGACTATGGCGTGGGGGCTGGAGGCGCGAGTCCCCTTTCTGGATCACCATCTGGTGGAGCTTGCGGCTCAAATTCCTCCAGAACTGAAATTGAAGCATGGCGGCAAAGGGCCACTCAAGCTAATCTCACGAGGATTGCTGCCTGACTCGGTGATTGATCGTCCTAAGGGGTACTTCCCAATGCCTGCGCTTAAGTATGTGCGTGGAGAGTTTTTGGAGTTTATGCAGGACATTCTCGGTTCGCAGAAGTGTCGTGAACGGGGGCTATACCAGCGCAGTTATGTGGATAAACTGCTTGCCAACCCTACGGCTGAAGAGAGTTTTACCCGTATTCAGGGGAGTAAGCTGTGGCAGTTGGCGCTCACAGAGTATTGGTTGCAACGTCACTTATAAACACTCTTAATGAAAAAGGGTGTAATCACTTAACGGGTTTATGGTAATATCCCCCGCCACTAATTTTGGGTTTGGTGTGTCTGTGTTTTATCGGCCAGTTGGGTCGGTTGAACGCTAGCACTGTTGTCTTTTTTTGGAGAAACTGTATGAGTACAGATACTGTAGATCTGGGTAAGCGTCGTTTTCTAACGGCAGCAACCTCTGCAGTGGGCGCAGTAGGCGCTGCTTTTGTGGCAGTACCTTTTGTAAAGTCCATGAGTCCTAGTGCGCGAGCACAGGCTGCGGGCGCCCCTGTTGAGGCCGATATCAGCAAGATGGAACCGGGGCAGATGCTCACGGTAGAGTGGCGTGGCAAGCCGGTATGGATCGTTCGCCGCACCGAAGAGACGCTGAACACGTTGAAAACACTGGATGGCATCCTAGCGGATCCAGCGTCCAATGAGTCGGATCAGCCCGAGTACTGTAAGAACGCTTCTCGTGCGATCAAGCCAGAGTATCTGATCACGGTCGGTATCTGTACGCACTTGGGCTGTTCTCCAACCTTCCGTCCTGAGATGGCTCCTGCCGATCTCGGTCCTGACTGGAAGGGTGGTTTCTTCTGCCCATGTCACGGTTCACGCTTCGATTTGGCGGGCCGTGTCTACAGCGGAGTACCTGCGCCACTGAATCTGGTGGTTCCTCCACACAACTACATCAATGATGGTCGCATCATGATTGGTGTCGATCAAGGAGCAGCATAATGGGCTTGAGAGAGACTGAGGCTACAGGCGTAGTCGGCTGGTTTGACCAGCGTTTTCCACTGCTAAAGGTGTGGAATGAGCATTTGGCGCAGTACTACGCGCCGAAGAATTTTAACTTCTGGTACTTCTTTGGTTCACTGGCGATGATGGTGCTGGTGATTCAGATCGTAACCGGAATCTTCCTCACCATGAACTACAAGCCGGATGCAGAGCTCGCCTTTGCCTCGGTCGAGTACATCATGCGTGATGTCGAGTGGGGGTGGTTGCTTCGCTATATGCACTCAACCGGCGCCTCTATGTTCTTTGTGGTGATCTACCTCCATATGTTCCGTGGCTTGATGTATGGCTCTTACCGTAAACCCCGTGAGTTAATCTGGGTGTTCGGTATGGTGCTTTATCTTGCGTTGATGGCAGAGGCATTTATGGGTTACCTGCTACCTTGGGGACAGATGTCCTACTGGGGCGCGCAGGTGATCATCTCTCTATTCGGTGCAGTACCGTATGTGGGTGAAGAGATCGCACTGTGGATTCGTGGTGACTTCGTGATTGCAGATGCGACACTGAACCGCTTCTTCGCCTTCCATGTTATCGCTGTACCGCTGGTGCTGGTGATGCTGGTCTTCCTGCATATCGTTGCACTGCATGCCGTGGGTTCTAATAACCCAGAGGGGATTGAGATTAAGGATGGACCAAAGGGTAACCGTTGGAGCGATACCGCCCCTACAGACGGTATCCCATTCCACCCCTACTACTCGGTGAAGGATATTGTCGGTGTGATCGTCTTCCTGATGATCTTCTCGGCAGTGATGTTCTTTGCGCCGGAGATGGGTGGTTGGTTCCTAGAGAAGGATAACTTTGTCCCTGCAGATCCGTTGAAGACTCCAGAGCACATTGTTCCACTGTGGTACTTCACCGCCTTCTACGCCATCCTGCGTGCTGTGCCTGATAAGTTCCTCGGTGTGGTTGCAATGTTTGGTGCGATCATCATGCTCTTCATCCTGCCTTGGCTGGATCGGAGTGATGTGAAATCGATCAAGTATAAGGGGATGATCTCCAAGGCTGCGCTGGCTATCTTTGTGGTTGCCTTTATCGCACTCTCTTGGTTGGGTACACAGCCTGCAACACCCGTTGCAACCATGTTTGCGCGTATCTTCGCAGTCATCTACTTTGCCTTCTTCCTGTTGATGCCTTTCTACTCGAAGATGGATAAGACCAAGCCTGTGCCTGATCGTCTGCCAGAGCCAGGTCAGTAATCAGGATAAGGAGAAACTATCAAATGAAAAAGATGATGAAAAAAATCAGCGTACTGCTGTTGCTTCTCCCCTCCTTCGCGATGGCGAGTGGTGGTGGAGTTCACCTTGACGAGGCCCCAATCGACCTCTCTGATAAAGAGTCACTGAAGAACGGTGCCAAGTTGTTCATGAACTACTGTCTGAGTTGTCACTCTGCCAAATTCATGCGCTATAAGAGAATGGCAGATGATCTCGGTATGAGCGACCAAGAGGTGTTGGATAACCTAGTCTTCACTGGAGCCAAAATCCATGACACCATGGATATTGCGATGCCAGCAGAGCAGGCTGCCAAGTGGTTTGGTACGGTACCTCCAGACCTGAGTGTGATCTCCAGAGCGCGTGGTGATGATTGGCTCTACACCTATCTGCGTGGTTTCTATGTCGATCCTTCGCGCCCTATGGGTGTCAACAATATTGTCTTCCAAGATGTCGGTATGCCACACGTACTGGCTGGGCTGCAGGGTAACCAGCAGCTGAAGAGCGATAGCGTTGACATGGCGAATGGTGGAGCTAAGACCATGGAGAGTCTGGTGGTAGACGGTTCTGGTAGCATGAGTCCCGCTGAGTATGACAAGGCCGTAGGTGATCTGGTCAACTTCTTGGCCTATGTGGGTGAGCCGGTGAAGGCCTACCGCATGACGTTGGGGTGGTATGTGCTTGGCTTCCTGCTGATCCTGTTGATCCCCGCTTACCGTTTGAAGAAGGAGTACTGGAAAGACGTTCACTGATCTTTCTAATAGTACTTCACTAAACCCCGGAACCCGGCCTGAGTCGAGTCCGGGGTTTTGTTACTTTAATAGAACAGAATAAATTAGATAAACAAGGCTAAGAAAAGTTATGATTATTGCAAATCGACGCTCAATAATGGTGCTATTTTCCGGTCCGCAGGACCACTTCAGCCACCGTGTAAGAATTGTGATGGCGGAGAAGGGGATTCGGCATGAGACAGAAAATGTTGATTTACGTAGCCCAACAGATGAGTTTGTTGCGTTAAGCCCCTACGGAACGCTTCCAACCATTGCAGATCGTGATCTGACACTGTTTGGTTCTCGTGTGATCATGGAGTATCTGGATGAGCGTTTTCCGCATCCTCCACTGATGGCGGTGGACCCTGTGGCGCGTGCCTCTGCGCGGCTGATGATTGACCGTATTGATCTGGACTGGTCAGAGCGCATCAAAGAGATTGAGAAGGGGAGTGAGAAAGGGAAAGAGAAGGCGGCTGCTGCCGCGCGTAAGAAATTGACGGAGAGCATCAGCATGTTGGCTCCTCTATTTGAACAGCACCCCTTCTTTATGAGTGAAGAGTTCTCATTGGTCGACTGTAGTTTGGCCCCGATTCTATGGCGTCTGAAATCTTTGGGCATTAATCTGCCGGACTCTGCGAAGGCGGTGACCGACTATGCAGAGCGGATGTTTGATCGTGACTCCTTTATGGATAGCCTGACCGAAGAGGAGCGTGAACTCGATGAGTGACCTGCTGGTGGGTGGTGAGGCGATGAGCTCAAGTCGTCCTTACATGGTACGGGCGATTCACGCATGGATTACCGATAATGGGTTTACCCCCTATATCGTGGTTGATGCAACGCAGCCGATGGTGACGGTGCCAGTAGCACATATCGATGAGGGTAAAATTGTGTTGAATTGTGGCTATGATGCGGTCTCTAATTTATCAATTGAGAATGAGTGGATCAGCTTCAGTGCCCGTTTTTCTGGGATGTCGGAAGATATCTCTTTCCCGCCTGATGCGGTGCGCGCCATCTATGCGCGTGAGAATGGTCAGGGGATGGTGTTTCCAGAAGATGCTGAATTTGATCCATCGCAGCAGCCAGATTCTGATACGCCTAAGGTGGAAGAGAAGAAGGGGCGTCCTTCACTCAAGATTGTAAAGTAAGTCATATCCTAACTTCCTCCCCTTGTAGAGGGGGAAGTTAGATATCAATCTCCTAAAGCTGTGGCCCCGTACCCGGGTTTAGAATCCCTTGCGGGTCAAACTGCTGTTTGATCCCAGCCATCAGTCGACGTTCACTCTCTCCAATCTGTCGGGCCACAAAGGGCTGTTTTACCAGTCCAATCCCATGTTCGCCAGAGATTGATCCCTTGAGTTTAAGCACTGCAGTAAACAGTTGATCGAGACATGCCTCTGCACGCTCAATCTCCTCAGGGTCATCTGGATTCACCAGTAGGTTGGTGTGTAGGTTGCCGTTACCCGCATGACCAAAGTTGGCGATCTGGATCTGGTGTGCTGCAGAGAGCTGCTCAATGGTCTGAATCAACGCCGGAATTCTGGAGACGGGTACCACAATATCTTCATTGATCTTCTTTGGGGCAATCTCACGCAGACGGGGGGAGAGGATCTTGCGGGCAGCCCACAGTTGCTCCTGCTCAGCTTGGCTGGCTGCGATCTTAATCTCTAAATTCCCAGAATTTTGTGCGGCTTGTTGGATCGCCTCGACAGCTGCAGTGATCCCCTGTTTGGAGTCATCAACCTCAATCATCAGCATCGCCTCAGCAGCGCTGGGGAAATCTTCCCCTAGTTGGCTGCGAATCAGCTTTAAGCTCGCGCTATCCATAAACTCTAGCGCACAAGGGGTAGCCGGTTGAGCCATAATGGCTGCCACTGCATCGGCGGCAGACTGCATCTCTCGATAGAGTGCACGTATCAACAACTTCTCCTGTTGTAGTGGGAGCAGTTTCAGTGTGGCCTCGGTGATGATGGCCAGTGTCCCCTCTGAACCGGTTAACAGTTGGGTTAAATCATAACCAATCGCCCACTTGGTGGTTTCAGTGCCGGTGCGGATCAGCTCACCATCTCCGGTAACGGCCTTCAGTCCCAGTACATTTTCACGTACTGTGCCGTACTTGACGGCGCGTGGGCCAGCTGTACCACAGGAGATGTTGCCGCCAACGGTGCAGAAGGGGGCGCTACTGGGGTCGGGAGCCCAGAAGAAACCATGCTTGGCTGCAGCTTGTTGGACCTCTTGATTGCTTACCCCGGGTTCTACCACCATCAGTCGATTTTCGGGTTCAATGCGCACGATTTTACGCATCTTCTCTGTAGAGAGCACTACGCCGCCAGAGACCGGTACCGCTGCTCCTGCGGTACCGCTGCCACGCCCACGTGTGGTGATGGGGGTGTTGTGAGTTTTGCAGAGGCAGATGATCTCTCTGATCTGCTCTTCTGAGTGGGGGAACAGTACCGCCTCAGGGGTGACAGAGAGACGGCTGTTGTCATAGCTATAGCT
>JABGQL010000156.1 GCA_018648825.1 Gammaproteobacteria bacterium | reverse complement strand
CACTATTTCGTTAAATTGATTACCCTAATGAACTGGGGTCTGAACGGTTACCCACTACCGGTAAATCCTGCACTGGCACCTCGCTCCTTTTGAGGATCATGAACCAGTGCACTGAGGGTAGGGGGAGAGATCTACCTGCACTTAATATTTAAAAAATCTCTAACCAGCACTTTCCTCCACCCTCCCGCCGCAAAATCTACTCTCAATAGCTTCAAAAAGTTATATCATGCATCAATTATAGAACTGTATTAAAAATTAAAATTTGTTACAACTTATTACAAAAACAGCCCAACTCTCTCTTGATGGAAACCGATAATCGATGACCCCAGAACAACGTATTGAAGCAATAGACGCTTTACTAACCGAACAACTTGCCCCCTCTTTTCTGAAGATCGAAGACAACTCTGCTGAACATGCCGGACACCAAAGTGCTGGCGGTGCGGGTCACTACACCATCCACATCGCGGCTGATCTATTTGAGGGCAAGAGCCTCATCCAGAAGCACCGACTGGTCTATGGAGCCGTCGATAGTCTGATGGAGACAGAGATCCACGCACTCAGCATCAAACTCCGGTAGCCAAGCATGTCAATGATCGAAAAAATAGCGGGCGAGCTCAATGCACACGCCCGACAGGTAGAGTCTGCCATTCAACTGCTGGATGATGGGGCCACCGTCCCCTTTATCGCCCGTTACCGTAAAGAGGTTACGGGTGGACTGGATGATACACAGCTGCGTAACTTGGAAGAGCGTCTTCACTACCTACGTGACCTGGAGGAGCGCCGCAACACCATTCTCAACTCCATTGAAGAGCAGGGAAAGCTGGATCAAGGCCTCAAGTCCGAAATCCTAAAGGCCGATACCAAAGCACGCCTAGAGGATCTCTACCTCCCCTATAAACCGAAACGCCGCACCAAGGCGCAGATTGCCCGCGAGGCAGGGCTGGAGCCACTGGCACTGGGACTACTCAATGACCCCACTCAAAATCCAGAGAGCACTGCAGCCCCCTATATCGATGAGGGAAAAGGGGTTAATGACACCAAGGCGGCACTGGAGGGGGCTAAACAGATTTTGATGGAGCAGTTTGCTCAGGATGCCGATCTGGTTGGTGAGTTGCGCAACTATCTCTGGCAACAGGGGGTTCTCACCTCAGAGCTCATTAAAAATAAGGAGAAGGGTAAAGAGCGCGAAGCCGCCAAGTTTTCTGACTACTTTGAGTATAGCGAGGCGATCAAGAAGATCCCTTCTCACCGTGCACTGGCACTCTTCCGTGGACGAGATGAGGGGCTGTTGCAGACCAAGATTGAACTGGATGATGACCAGAGTGCCTTTTGCAAATCTCGTATCGCCAGCCGCGCGGGGATCAAAGAGCAAGGACGCGCTGCAGACACTTGGCTACAAGAGGTCGTACACTGGACTTGGCGCGTAAAACTCTATATCAGCATCGATCTAGAGTTGAAAGGTCGCCTCTGGGAGATGGCCGAGACTGAAGCAGTGAAGGTCTTTGCTGATAATCTGCGCGACCTATTATTGGCGGCCCCTGCTGGGCGCAAAGCCATTATGGGTCTCGATCCAGGGCTGCGCACCGGAGTAAAGGTGGCCGTCATCGATACCACCGCAAAATCCGTTGCCACCGAGACCATCTATCCACACGCCCCCAAAAAGCAGTGGGAGCGCTCTATCGCCACACTGGCGGCGTTAGCAAAACAGCATAAGGTTGAGTTGATCAGTATTGGTAACGGTACGGCAAGCCGAGAGACCGAACAGCTTGCATCAGACCTGATGAAGCAGCACCCTGAACTGAACCTCAGCAAACTGGTGGTGAGTGAAGCGGGTGCCTCCGTCTACTCCGCCTCAGAACTGGCCTCCAAAGAGCTACCGGGGATGGATGTATCACTGCGTGGTGCCGTCTCTATCGCCCGCCGGGTGCAGGACCCGCTGGCAGAGCTGGTGAAGATTGATCCAAAATCGATCGGAGTGGGTCAATACCAGCACGACATCAACCAAGTGACACTGGGGCGTACACTGAAGAGTGTCGTGGAAGATTGTGTGAATGCCGTCGGGGTTGATCTCAACACCGCATCCATCGCCCTCCTCTCTCACGTCTCTGGCCTGAACCGCACCCTAGCAGAGAACATTGTTGCCCACCGCGACCAACATGGTGCCTTTAGCAACCGAAAAACATTGAAAGAGGTCTCCCGCTTGGGGGCCAAGACTTTCCAACAGGCGGCAGGTTTTTTACGTATCACCGATGGTGACAACCCACTGGACTGCTCCTCAGTGCACCCAGAGGCCTACCCGCTGGTGAAACGCATTCTGCAACAGAGCGAACAGAAGATCGATACCTTGATTGGAGACCGTCAGGCCCTGCGCAACTTCAGCCCTCAACAGTTTGTCGATGAGCAGTTTGGTCTACCCACGGTCACCGATATTCTGCAAGAGCTGGAGAAGCCGGGGCGTGACCCCCGCCCAGAGTTCCAGTCCGTTAAGTTTACCGAGGGTGTCTCCACCCTCAACCACCTCAAGCCGGGGATGATTCTCGAAGGTCAAGTAACCAACGTCACCAACTTCGGGGCCTTTATTGATATTGGCGTACACCAAGATGGGTTGGTCCACATCTCCGCCCTCTCCAACCGCTTTGTGAAAGATCCACGTGAGGTGGTGAAATCAGGAGAGATTGTTAAAGTGAAGGTGATGCAGATCGATTTGGAACGTAAACGAGTTGGACTCTCGATGCGACTGGAGGATAACCCAGAGCAAGAGCAGGCGGCACAGAAGCCACAAACTGCTCAACAACGAAAAACCAACAGGCCACAAAGAGCAAAACAGACGACAGCGCCTCAACCTCAGGGCACAATGGCGAATGCACTGGCCCAAGCACTAAAAAAGAGGTGATTAGCCGTTAGGCAACCCGAAACGCTGCACAATCTCCACCAGCGTCTCAGGGCTGAATGGCTTTTTCATCCAAGCCTTCACCCCCAACGCCCGCGCCTCCCCCTTTACCGCCTCTTCCGAATTGGTACTTAAAAAGACAAACGGAACGTGACGATAGGCTGGGCAACTCTTACGCACCTGACGCAACATCTCCATCCCGTCCATTTTAGGCATAAAGACGTCACACAACACAAAGTCATAAGGAGGTGTGGTTACTCTGATTTTTCTCAACCCCTCCAGACCATCTGCCGCTACATCACACTCTATTCCTGCTTTTTTTAGAGAAAATCGAACCATATTGGTTACGGTGACAGAATCATCCACAGTCAAAATTCTCATCCAGACCTCCCTTCTCATCTCATCCTGTAATTTGTATACCTTATTGTACCCTCAATACCTAACACTTCCATTAGGGCACCTCTAAAAATGCATTTTTCTCACGATAGCGGCGTCAGCTCCGTACTCAAATCCTCATGTGCTCGCATGTACACTGCGGTTTTCCGTGCGGGGCTTTCTTGCTCTCCCAAGAAAATCACTATTTTTAAGAGGTGCCCATTACTCTTACACTAGACTCAAAAACAGAGTATGTGTTACTTTTGGGTAACTTGATTGGGGTCAAGTCAATAATAAGAAACAACCACTCTAGAGGAGGAGGGGAACATCTTTAACCGTTCCAAAACACGTGCACACACACTGTTTTACTATCAACTGCGCGGCAGTCTGATTGGGCTGCTGGTCGCCATCTCTGCAATAGGGGGGGTCACTTACCACCTTTCAGAACAGGCGCTGCTGAGTAACGTACAGAACAACCTGCAGTATCATGCCAACTTTCGCAAGGAGCGCATCCTCGCGCTGTTTGAGCAGCAGCAGCGTTGGTTACAGCAACTCACCAAGAGCACCGACCTATCTAAAATATCCGAGGATATCCTCAACAGCTATCAGAGAGCCACTGCAGACTCACCCAACTATCATCTACTTCAAGACTGGTTTCGCAATAAGTACCAAGCACTATTCAACTCTCAAGAGGTCCAGGATCTTTTCTTAGTCTCATCCACAGGGCAACTCGCCTTCTCACTACGTCCTATGGATACAGAGATTGGCATCAACCTCACCGCATCCGGTTTTTATGGAGAGACACTTCTCTCCTCACTGATTGATAAAGTCCTGCTGAGTAAAAAAATCGCGATCTCCCGTTATGGAAAAATTGAACAGATCGATGAGTCAACCGTGTTGATGGGGATCCCTCTGTTCTCATCCCCCCCAGGGGATAACGGTAGAATCATTGGTATTCTGGTGCGCCCCTTCTCACTACAACGGCTACATCACCTACTCAAAAGCTACAGTGGATTAGGCACGAGTGGAGAGGTGGTGGTTGCCCAACGGCGCAATGAGAAGTTTGGATCCGAGGTCAACTTTATCAACCATTTTCGATATGGTGACCAAGCCCAGCCCGATGCCGACTGTCTGCAAATTCGTACCACAGAGCCTGAGCGTTTCCCTGTACACCGTGCACTCAGCCAGACCAACAGTAGTGGCTGGATGATCGACAACGCCTGCAACCCGGTATTTGGCGTCTGGACCTGGATACCCGAACTTCAGTGGGGTATGGTGGTCAAACAAGATCGTGCCGAAATCATGGCCCCGATCATTGCCATGCGCTCCAATATCATTGCTGCAGTCACACTCATTCTACTCTTCCTCATCTGGATGGCACAACGGCAGGCGCATACACTCACCCGCCCCCTTGAGCAGCTCTCTTATGCTGCTGAACAGGATGAGCTCAGCTCTATTTCTGAGGGATCTGTAGTCGAAATCAATAAATTATCGATCACCCTGCAACAGATGGTGATGATTCTTCAGAGCAACGAGCAGCTGCTAGAGAAGAAGATTAAAGAGCGCACCGCTCAGCTAAAGGCTCAGTCCAATGAGATGGAGTCCATCCTCTCCTCTATGCAAGAGGGGCTATTGGTGATCAATAACCGTGGGCGCATCACCCGCGCCAACCAGAAATTTCTCTCGCTGATGAGCTGCGACAGCAACACCTCACTCATTGGAACACAGATTGGGCAACTGTTTGTCGATGAGAAGGATGAGAGCCACCTGCATGGAGAGTCACTCCCGCTATTGGGCAAGCAGTTACAACAAGTTCATGATCAAAACCACGAGCAGTTTCACAAAATTCTCAACGAGGCCCCTATTCCCCTGCTGGTCATCAACCACACACCCCCCCCCACAATCACTATTCATTATCAATGAGGAGATGCGCCTACTGCTAGAGCTGGGTGATCAGCCACTCGAACAGATTCATCTGCAGCAGCTCATGCCCAGCGCAGATCAACTGCAAATCAACCAACTGCTCAAACACTCCAGCAAGGGGATTCATTGCCAAGAGAGCCACTCCCAATGCCATATGATCAGCAGCAGCGGGAAGCGGATTGATGGCTCACTCTGCACCATCTCTATCTTCTGCGGAGACAATCTGCACACCATACTTTTTCTCAGAAGTGCCCGAACGATGAACGACTCCCTGCTCCGGTTAACCCCGTTTGGGCAGATGTTTACAGAAAACAAGATCCACCCACTTTCACTTAAAGTGGGCAACTCTCTGCTCTCGGCAGAACGCAAACTCAACAGTTGTAACAACGAACAGATTCCTGTGCAGATCTCTGGCGCACTGCTACAAGCGGTCGATAATCAGCATATTGATGGTGCTGTACTGATCACACATGACCTGCGTAAACGTATTCGGCTAGAGAGCGAGCGGGCCGAACAGGCCAACAGGCTCTCCTACCAAGAGGGGCTCGCTGAGATGTCTGCCAATGTTCTACATAACATTGGTAATGCCGTTGCAGGGCTCAACGGCCGTGCTGAGATGATTCATGCCACAACAAAACATATCCAGCAGGTACAACTGCAGCTGGAACAGGCCTCCTCACTGGATAACCTCGAACAGCTACAGGGTGGACTGCAGAAGCTGTCAGAGATCCTCAAGAAGCTGCACCATAAACAGCTACTCCCCAGCAGTCAGGCATTGACTGAAGGGATCCTCCACATCGCAGATATCATCACCACACAACAGCAGGCGGCCTTTGGGCACAGCTCAATCAACACCCACTTTGACATTAAAGAGGTGCTCGAAAAAGTGGTTAACCTACACCAAGAGAGCAACCAGAGATACCTAATCGATACCACACTTGAGGTCGACCCTGCACTGAGTGAGGTGAATTTACCTCAAAACCAATTTATACAGCTGATCGGCAATCTGATCAAAAACAGTCGAGAGGCGATTATTGAGCGCATTGAACATCAACAACAAGAGAACACTACAGCTTCACACAGCATCCATATACAGTTGAACGCAACCGAGGCTGACCACTTCATCCTCCAAGTTAAAGATAGCGGAGTCGGTATCCCAGAGGAGAAGTTGCAATCTATCTTCCAACGTAACATAACAACCAAGGTGAATGGCTCTGGCATCGGCCTCCATGCAAGCTCCACCTTTGTACAATCTATTCAAGGCACC
The DNA here is from genome assembly GCA_018648825.1 of Gammaproteobacteria bacterium. Lineage (GTDB taxonomy): Bacteria > Pseudomonadota > Gammaproteobacteria > Thiopontia. The sequence continues at coordinate 410 of JABGQL010000156.1, read as the reverse complement.
ATTCAAGCCCACAGTGATGGACTCAATCGTGGGACGACACTCATCATCAAGTTGCCGATCGATGGATCCAAAACATCACAAACCATCAATAAAGAGAGAGACTATGAGTAACCAACAACCAGATTCTAGTCAACAGTGCCGAATTCTGGCAGTGGACGATGAGTCAGAAGTGCGAAATGCCTACGCTCAGTCTCTCACCTTTGATAGCGATGAGATAGATACAGAAATCCAAAATGCCTTTAGCACCATCATTGACTCTCCCCCCACAAAAACACCCCCGCTCAATGGCTTTGACCTAAGTCTTGCCGACCAAGGAAACAGTGCGATTACAATGGCTAAACGTGCCTTAGCGGAGGGGTGTTACGTTCCGCTTTATATGAGCCACTTTGTATCGACCTATTTGAGGTGGG
>JABGQL010000100.1 GCA_018648825.1 Gammaproteobacteria bacterium | reverse complement strand
TCTATGATCTCATCATTCAAGGAAATTCTCGAGGACTTGTTCAGGCTTTCCTTAACTCTACAAAAAGAGAATCACTGGGGGAAGGAGCCGTGTAGATGGATCTGCACCCAAGGGAGGAGGTGTGTGTCATACACACAATGTCCTTTTGTCCACGGATGGGCAAGGGGATTTTTTTTGCCCCTATTCCCCCCCTCTCAGCCCCATATAGCTCTATAGAGTAATTACACCCTGTTGATACACATCAACTATTTTCACAAATAGTCATTGACTCAGATTGTCTATTCATGCGATAAACCTGATCACATTCTATATGTTAATTTATACATCAATAACCAACACTTACAGTCGGTTATTGAGGATGAGGAGCTGGGGAATTGAGGGAAAAAATAAAAAACCTTCTATTCCCCTAAATTGTGCACCACACAATTTTATACAACTAAAACAATTGAGGAGTCATTAGTCTATGGGAATCTCTAGAAGGGACTTTATTAAGTCAAATGCAGTCGCTGCAACCGCCGCAGCCGTTGGTATCAGTGGCATTCCTGTCACGACCCTAGCCAAAGATGGCTACGACAAAGATGGTATTCGCTGGGACAAGGCCCCCTGCCGCTTCTGCGGTACTGGCTGTAGTGTACTGGTCGGCACCCGTGATGGGCGTGTGGTTGCCACACAGGGTGATCCAGATGCACCGGTCAACCGTGGATTGAACTGCATCAAGGGCTACTTCCTCTCCAAGATTATGTACGGAAAGGATCGTCTCGATACCCCACTACTGCGCCAAACCAATGGCAAATACGATAAGAACGGTGAGTTCGCACCAGTCAGCTGGGAAGACGCCTTCAAAATCATGGCTGAGAAGTGGAAAACAGCCATGGCCGCCGACAAGAAGCGTGGTGACGGCAAATCTACCGTGGGCATGTTCGGCTCCGGTCAGTGGACCGTTCTGGAAGGCTACGCCGCTTCTAAGCTCTACAAGGCTGGTTTCCGCTCTAACAACATCGACCCCAATGCACGCCACTGTATGGCCTCTGCAGTAGGTGCCTTTATGCGTACCTTCGGTTCAGATGAGCCCATGGGTTGTTATGATGACTTCGAACATGGTGAGAACTTTGTGCTTTGGGGTTCTAACATGGCCGAGAACCACCCTATTCTCTGGTCACGTATCACGGATACCCGCCTGACCAAGCCTAACGCTTCGGTCCATGTGCTCTCTACTTATACACATCGTAGCTGTGACCTCGCAGACAACACAATGATCTTCGAGCCACAGACCGATCTGGCGATTGGCAACTATATCGCCAACTATATCATCCAGAATGATGCAGTCGATCATGACTTTGTGAAGAAGCACACCAACATCCGTCTCGCCAACGTCGATATCGGTTACGGTCTACGCCCTGAAGACCCTCGTGAGAAGAATGCAAAAAACAGCTCTCCACGTAAGGCACAGGTTGGCTCCAAGCCAATGACCTTCGAGGCCTATAAAGCATTTGTTGCAGACTACACTTTGGAGAAAGTCTCCAGAATGTCTGGTGTACCAGAAGAGAACTTAGTCAAGTTGGCGAAGGTTTATGCCGATCCAGACAAGAAGGTAATGTCTCTCTGGACCATGGGTACCAACCAGCACGTTCGTGGTGTATGGATGAACCACCTAATGTACAACCTGCACCTGTTGACTGGTAAAATTTCTGAGCCAGGCAACAGCCCATTCTCTCTGACTGGTCAGCCTTCTGCCTGTGGTACAGCGCGTGAGGTTGGTACCTTTGCACACCGTCTGCCTGCAGATTTGGTGGTAATGAAGAAGCCACACCGTGACTTTGCCGAGAAGACTTGGAAAATTCCTGAGGGAACCATTCCTGCCAAGCCCGGTTATCACGCTGTATTGCAGAACCGTAAATTAAAAGATGGCAAGCTCAACGCCTACTGGGTAATGTGTAACAACAACGTACAGGCGGCTCCCAATCTGAATGAGGAGACCCTGCCCGGTTACCGTAACCCGAAGAACTTCATCGTTACTTCTGACCCCTACCCAACCGTTACTGCAATGGCCTCGGATCTGATCCTGCCTACCGCAATGTGGATTGAGAAGGAGGGTGTCTACGGTAATGCAGAGCGTCGTTCTCAGGCATGGCGTCAACAGGTGCCTGCACCTGATGGCTCCAAATCTGATCTGTGGCAGTTGATGGAGTTCTCCAAGCACTTTACCACCGAAGAGGCGTGGACCGATGAGCTGCTGGCGAAGATGCCCGAGCACAAAGGCAAGACCCTGTTTGATGTACTGTTCGCCAATGGACAGGTCAACAAGTACGGCATGGGTGACCTAGAGCCAGGACATGACAATGACGAGGCGTTCGACTTTGGCTTCTACCCACAGAAGGGGCTCTACGAGGAGTACCGTATCTTTGGTTTGAAAGGACCAAAGAAGGGGCATGAGCTGGGCGAATACAGCCAGTACCACAAGGTACGCGGCATGCGCTGGCCTGTAGTCGATGGTAAGGAGACCTTATGGCGCTACCGTGAAGGGTATGATCCACACGTAAAAGCCTCCAACCCTGAGGTAGAAGATGGTGATGTTTACTTCTACGGCAAACCAGACGGCAAGGCTAATATCTTCTGCTGCCCATACGAGCCACCCGCAGAGTCTCCAGATAACGACTACCCACTCTGGATGAGTACCGGCCGCGTACTAGAGCACTGGCACTCTGGCTCAATGACACAGCGTGTTCCAGAACTGTATAAGGCGGTACCGGATGCGATGATCTATATGAATCCTGATGATGCCAAGGATCTGGGCCTCTATGATGGTGCAGTGGCTGAGGTCAGCTCACGCCGTGGCAACATCAAGGGACGTGTCGCAACTCGTGGCCGTAACAAGCCACCTAGAGGACTGGTCTTTGTACCTTGGTTCGATGCCCGCCGCCTAGTCAACAAGTTGATTCTGGATGCAACCGACCCGCTCTCAAAAGAGACGGACTACAAGAAAACTGCTGTCAAGATCACTAAGGTATAGGGAGGAGAGAACCATGAAAAAGAGTAAAAGCGTACTATTCCTGTTGGGTGCCGTATTTGCAGCACTGTTAGGTAGCACCTCGGTATCCGTTGCGGAAGGCCCCTTTGTGACCTCACTACGCGGTGACTTGGGTATCGCCAGTGATGCTCAAATTCCAGCCAAACGAAGAATCTACAAAGATGTAGACCCCTTCTATCGGACTTGGAAAGAGCAGCCTCCATCGATGCCGCACAAAGATTACTCCATCACCATAAAGGAGAATCGCTGCATGGAGTGCCACGGTGACGAGAGCTACAGAGAAGAGGAGGCCACCAAGGTCGGTGATAGCCACTATCTGCACCACAATGGCCGCAAGACCCACCGGCTCGCAGGTGCTCGCTTCTTCTGTAACCAGTGTCACACCCCACTCTACAAAGTAGAGCCATTGATAGACAACGAGTTTAAGACATCAACTCGTAGATAATCTATCTACCAAACTGCCGCCCGGATTTATCTAAATCCGGGCGGCTTTTTTACACCACCAAACAATGAAATAGAGCGAGAAAACAGAACATGAGCGATGAAGAAATCATTCAGATCTCCGGCGTAGCAGTACGACTGGAACCTGAGAAAATGGAATCAGTGAAGAGTGCACTCCATACCATTGAGGGGCTGGAGATCCACGCTGAAGACCCCATCGGTAAGTTGGTTATCACCCTAGAGAACCGCAACTCTGGCGGGATGACAGACACCATTGCAGAGATTGAAGGGATCGATGGTGTTGCCGTAGTCAGCCCCGTATATATCCATGATGAGAGCACCGAAAAACTAGACTAAACGCTAAACGGAGAGAAATAACGGCTGCTGCTCTGCCCGCTCTCCTCCCCAGAAACGATCCACATTCAGCCACTTCACATCTTCACTCTTTTTCATCGAAATGATTATGTGCGGTGACTGCCTAGAGTCCCGCTTCAGTGGCTGACTATAGCGCTCCCCCTGCGGGCTCCAAATCGCCATCACCACAGGGTGAAGATGATCACCTCCACGCCGCGTCACCAATGCAATCTCTCCAGACTCCAGCATAACCGTTGTTCCTGGAGGATAGACTCCCAATTCGGCAATCAACGCCTTGCTGATACTCATATCATAGTTCTTACTCTTAGAGACCAAGAACTTCCGCATGATCTCTTTTGAACTACCCGCCTCACGGTAATTTCTCGGTGAGATCATCGAGCCATAACGGTCGGCAATCGCCATCAGCCGCGCCTCCGGCGGAATATCCTTAGCCGTATGGCCATGCGGATACCCACTCCCATCCATACGCTCATGATGATAGGCAATGGCATGAATCCAAGCCCGATCGGTCACCCCCATGGAGATCAACATCTTGCTACTCCGCTTTGGATGAAGACGAATCTGCATCCGATACGCTTCACTCAACTCACCCCCCCTCAACCCCATCATCGTATCCTGAAGCGGATAGAGACTGAGGTTTTGAGTCAGACTGGCACATGCCAAAGAGTGAATGCGCTCCTCCCCCCACTGTAGACGCAGCGCCGTAAGTATCGAAAATATCGTGTTCTGTACAGTACGCATAATCGAGTGATGGAAGTGGGTCCGCAGGTGAACCATGGCAATAAACATATCTGCTGCCTGCTTCAGCTTGTGAATAATCTCATCCGCCAAGGACTCGACATCATCCACAATATTGTATCCATCATCAACATAGCGGTTATAGATCAACTCCAAACGGGTAATCAGATTCTCGATATACTGGGGTGCATCGGAGTGAACCCCCGCTTGCGCAGCTGCCCGCACTTGGCCCCACTCCATTTTCATCAACGCCGTCAGGATCTCCTGCTTACTCTGTGAGGTATTTTCAATAAGGCGTACCATCTGCTGATCATCACTCAGCCCTACGCTCTGGGGAAAGAGATACTGCTTCAGCACACGCTTGAGAACCAGAGGGTGAACCGGTTGCGTAAGCACCTCCGCATAACCCTCGTTATGAAGTTCTTCTGGCACTCGCTGTCGAGGCGAACGCAACAGTGCAACCACTGCCACCTTACACCGCACCTCCCTCAGCAGCCGTGGAAGCGTGATGAGTTCTTCACCCACACACTGCAGATCAACCAAAATCAGATCGAATGGATAGTACTGCGCCTGCTCTAACAACTCATGCTGCTGAACAGCCGTCACTGAGAGCCCCATCTGTTTCAACATATGGCGCTGTAGTAACGCCGCAACCAAGCCATCATCCAATAGCAGCACGCGCCCACTAAACTGCTCCTGCAACAGCGACCTCTGATGCACAGCATCTAGCTCCTGTGCAGCCAATATACCGCTCGGCTGATAGGGGAGCTTGAGCCGGAAGGTGGTACCAACCCCCTCTCTGCTTGAGACTTCGACAATAGCACCCAGTGCCTCAGCCAAACCTAACGCAACAGACAACCCCAAGCCACCGCTCTTGAAACGACAGGAGGGTTCCCCATCTATCTCAAAACGGTCAAACAATTGCTCCAGCCTCTGTTCGGAGATTCCTCTACCACTATCCTCTACCTCGAATAGCAGATAGCGTGAATCACGCAAGACCCTCAAGATCACACGGCCCCGAGCGGAAAAGAGAATGGCATTCTCAATCCACTGTTGCAGTATCTTGCCCAAGTGGTAACCATCCCCATCCAATAAATATGGCTCTCGAATCTGCTGCTCCCCCCCCCATTGAAGACCTGCATCACGAGCCTGAGGACGATAGATCTGCTCCAACTCATCCAGTAACTGCGTAAGGCTGTACGGACTGTTCTCAACCTGAACTTGGCCAGACTTTAGCTGGTGAAGATCCAACACCTGATGAAGCGATCTAAGCTGCCTGTTCACCACAGCCTCAACTGCACGAACAACGCTGGGCTGTTGCGAAAAGTGGTCACAAGCCGTAAACAGGGCGCTGTTCCCAATCAACTGGATCAACAGCGCATACACACACACCCTATCTCCAGCAGTACCATCTACCCTCTGCTGCACCATTTGCAGCGCCTGCTCCACCTGATCCAAGGCACTCAGCGCATACATAAAGGAGAGATGCATATCCGCCTCCTCCTGCAGCCCGATAATCGGTATCGTAACCACCCGCGCCATAATAGGAGTTTCCCCCTCTGCTGTAACCAGCTCAAGCTCCCCTTGCCACACCTCCCCACGCTGCAAGCCCTTGCGTATCTGTTGATACTGTTCAGCCCCACTCTGATCAGACTCCAGAGAGCACCCCTGCGCCCCAATCAGCGTCTCAGGCCGATACCCCATAGCCTCACACAGTGGCTGACTCAGATAGATAATTTTATCTCTGGCATCAGTCAAACGGACCCAGCTCTGCGCATTCAATGCATTTAGGCAGGAGAGCAGACTAGGTTGTTGTAGTTGATCAAACCCTGCAGTAACACTCCCTCCCTCTGCAGCATCTATTCTCGCCTGATCCCAACTGCTTGCAAGAGAGAGCACCGTCTGCAGCAACTCGGTTGGATTGGCGGGTTTGCTGATAAATTGAAAGTCGAGGCCAATCTTCTGACGCAGCTCATACAATTCATAATCCATATACGCCGTGGTCATCACAATACGGATCTGAGGGTCGATAGCACGAATTTTTGTCGCACTCTCCAAACCATCCCATCCAGGGGGCATACGTATATCCATCAACACCACAGCATAGGGGTCAGCACTATCCAATGAGCGCTGAACCATCTCAAAGGCCTCCTCACCACCCATCGCTCGATCCAACCTAAAACAGTACTCACGCTTCGGGTCTACCAGCTGCAGATCAACCAACTGTGCAATCTCATCTATTTGAGTATCAACAGGCTGATCACACCCCAGAATGACCGCATAGCCGTCATGCACATAACCACTATCATCTACCGATAGCACACGCCACTGCTTGGTTGGGTTAGGCTGTTCCATCACTCAGACTATTTCAGCTCCTCTCTAAACTGAGTCATCCGCGAACGATAGGCTTGCGCATCCCCAAAGTCACTGTAGCGCCAGTAACGGGGGTGTGGCTGATGAATCCGTCGCGCATGTTTGATCGGACACCAGTACTGCTCGGTACGGCTGGCCACCTCACGAATAAAGCTAGCCAGCCCATTGGCATAGCTGCAGTAGACACAGTTGATCTTTTCAATCCCATTCAGGTAGGCAAGCTGTCCTCGATCCATCACCCAATAGTCTCGTCGTTTGACCCGTGCAACACCCCATAACGAAAAGCAGAACCACTGGTAAAATATTACCGCCAGATCAACCATGACCAACGGTAGCAGCAAGCTGTAGATTACCGGCATAGAGAGCAGGTTACGCAGACGCGCACCACCAACAAACTGTAACAACCCCAATTTTAGCTTACGCTGTGAGAGCAACATCTCCTGCTCAAACACCGCCCGCTTCTCCTCTAGATGGTAGCGGAACTCACTCTGTTTCTGCTCCAGCTCTCGCTCCAGATCTTGCTCCAAGGCGATGATCCGCTCGACTAACTGAATAATTTGATCATGCATGACCCTACTCCTGCTTACTGCTTGATAGATCGACCCGTAACTGCTTCGCCCCCCAATCTCCTGCAGGGCCATCAAACCGCCCCGCACACTGCGTTCCACAGGCGCTACAACACCCTTGATCCGACAGATTCCAGTCCGACAGTTGATACCAGTCTCGCCCAATCAGTATCGTACCGCAGTGGTGACAGTAGGTGCTACTCCCCGCCTTGTCATGCACATTTCCCAGATAGACATAGTGTAGGCCATTGCGCAGTGCAATCTCACGCGCACGCTGTAGTATCGCAGGTGATGTTGATGGAAGATCATTCATCTTATAACTGGGGTGGAAGGCACTGAAGTGAAGCGGTACCTCAGGCCCCAGCTGATCAACAATCCAGCGGGTCATCGCATCCAGCTCTGCATCAGAGTCATTCTTTCCGGGGATCAACAGGGTAGTCAACTCAAACCAGACTGAGGTCTGCTGCTTGAGATAGAGCAAGGTATCCAGCACAGGCTGCAGATGCCCTCCACACAGCTGGTGATAAAAGTCCTCTGAAAACCCTTTCAGATCAATATTTGCCGCATCCATCTCAGCAAAGAACTCCTCACGCGCCTGCCCCTGAATATAGCCTGCGGTTACGGCAACAGAGCGGACACCCCGTTGACGACAAGCTCGTGCTACATCCAGCGCATACTCTAGAAAGATTACTGGATCATTATAGGTATAGGCAACACTGCGACACCCCAGCTCATCTGCAGCCCGTGCAATCATCTCTGGAGTTGCCAGCTCTTGCATACGATCCATCTCCCGCGCCTTACTAATATCCCAGTTCTGACAGAACTTACAGGTAAGGTTACAACCTGCGGTACCAAACGAAAGCGTGCTGCTGCCCGGTAGAAAGTGGTTGAGCGGTTTCTTCTCAATGGGATCAATTACAAAGCCACTAGAGCGCCCATAGCTGGTGAGCACCACTGCACCCTCCTCTGCCATACGCACAAAACAGAGTCCACGCTGGCCATCACGCAACTGGCACTCACGCGGACAGAGATCACATTGCAGTTGCCCACTCTCCAGCGTGTGCCAATATTGTGTAGGGTGGTGCTGATTCATTTAGCCCTCCATATTTGGTGCTATACTCATTTACAGAATATAGCTCAACTATAGTAACGAGGCGTAATAATTGTGGTCCGCAAACCCGCTGTCGCTGGTACTTTCTACCCCAATCAACCTCTTCAACTGCAACAGCAGGTGCAGCACTATCTGCAGCAGGGTTACCCTTCTAGCACAATACCTAAGGCGTTGATCGCCCCCCATGCAGGTTACATCTACTCCGGCCCCATCGCTGGCTCTGCCTACCGTGCACTAGAACCAATACGAGAGCAGATCAAGCGGGTCATCTTGCTCGGCCCCTCTCACCATGTCGCCTTTCATGGCGTGGCTGCACCCACCAGCGAGAGCTTCGAGACCCCGCTGGGTACGGTCCCCATTGACCAACAGGCACTACAACAGATCCAAGATCTTCCTCAGGTCTGGTTGATGGATGAACCCCATCAGGCAGAACATAGCCTAGAGGTACAGCTCCCCTTTCTACAAACGGTGCTGAATGAGTTTACCCTACTCCCTCTGGTGGTTGGACAGGCCGATGCTCACTCCGTTGCCGAAGTATTGGAACAGCTGTGGGGAGGCGCAGAGACCTTGATTGTAATCAGCTCAGACCTGAGCCACTACCAGCCCTATGCCACGGCACAGCAGTTAGACCTCGCCAGCTCTAACGCCATCAAACAGTTGAATGAGAATGCACTGGATTATGAAAGCGCCTGTGGTCGAATGCCGATCAATGGGCTGCTCCATCTTGCAAAACACCGGGGGCTACAGGTGGAGACGGTAGATGTGAGAAACTCTGGGGATACCGCCGGAGACAGAGCACGCGTGGTCGGTTACGGCGCCTATCTATTCAGCGAGAAGCCATTATCTGAGACAACATCATTAGAGGCACCATCATGAGCCATACCCCACAACAGCAGCAGAGCATGCTTCAGCTGGCCCGCCAATCCATTGAGCATGGACTGGCACACGGCAGCCCCGCAACCATTGAGCTGCAGCAGTGCGACCCTTTCCTGCAACAGCCAGGAGCCTGCTTTGTCACCCTAGAGATCAACCAACAGCTGCGCGGCTGTATCGGCTCACTAGAGGCACGCCGTCCGTTGGCTCAGGATCTATTAGAAAATGGCTATGCCGCCGCCTTCCGTGACCCTCGCTTCCCCTCTCTGGCGCAACAAGAGTATCCGAGCACTACGATCAAACTCTCCCTGCTCACCCCTGCAGAGCCGATGCAGTTTAACTCAGAGGCTGAGTTGATCCGACAGCTACTTCCGGGGATGGACGGTCTGATCTTGCAGGAGGGTCACCGCCGTGGCACCTTTCTCCCCTCGGTGTGGGAGCAGTTGCCGGACCCACAGCTTTTTCTCAACCAGCTGAAGCAGAAGGCGGGGCTACCCGCAGACTACTGGTCAGACACCCTCACCATTGAGCGCTACCATACTGAGCAGTTTTCCTGAAAACCATCCCCCCCCAAACTACCCCATATTTAATGGCAGCAGTATCTGAACCGTACAGCCTTGACCTTGGCCACTACTCAACACCTGAAACGTACCTTGCATCGCACTGATTAAATTCGCCGCATTATGCAACCCCATTCCAAGGTGCTCCACCTTGGTAGTGAATTGAGATCGGATCACCTGATTAAGCTGCTCTGGATCTATTCCGACCCCGTTATCAACCACCTCTAACAAGCAGTAGCGCGATGCTTCGCCCTGCTCTTTTGTAAGGACACGGAGGATAATATCACCCACTTTTTCAGGAGTGCTCTTCTGCATCTCCATAATCGCCTCAATACTATTTTTTAGAATCATCAAGATCACTGAAGAGAGTGGCCCACGCGGAAAGTTAAGCTCCGGTAACTCTCCCTCAACTTCCGTGTGATAATGAAAGCTACAGAGCGGCCTCAGGTTATCAACCAAAGGTTCGAGATCAGCCAGGAAAGAGTGAACCGTAAATTGGCTCGACCTCATCCCCTTCTTAAGGTTAGAGCGCTGTGACCTGAGCAGTGACTCCATCAACCTTATACTATCAAGAAGCTGCTCTCCATCGGATCTTCGTTGCTCTGAAAACTCTTCACTGATCAAGGTTTTGCTTATTTGAAGAATCTCAACCACCTTCCCTTGTTCTCCCTGCTTCAGCAACTCAATACTTCGTTGGAAGACCTCCTCTAACTGCGCCATCTCTCGGTTGAGACCAATAACCAGCTCCCCTCTATACTTAATAGAGGCCAGTAAGTTCCCAAAGTTATGCAGTACTTCGCTACTGATCTCCACCAACCCATTGTGGTATGCACTATCACGTTCATAGCGCCTCATCTTCTCTTCCTGCTGATGATAGAGGTAGAGCCTGAGCTGAGCCTCTACACGTGCCAAAAGCACAGCAGGTTGGAAAGGTTTGGTCACATAGTCTACCCCCCCAGCCTCAAACCCATCGACCATGCTATCGCTGTCTTGCATCGCAGTCAGGAAGATCACTGGGATCGCTCGGTAACGAGGGTCTTGTTTTAGCTTGCGACAAACCTCATAGCCATTGAGTCCTGGCATCATCACATCCATCAATATCAGGTCCGTTGATAAACTCTCTACCTGTTTCAATGCATCTTCACCGCTTTTTGCAAAGTTCACTCTGTATTTGCCACTATTTTTCAGTGTCTCTCCAACCACTTGCAGGTTGCTCGGCTGATCATCAACAACAAGAATACGCGGCAACATTTTATGATTTTCCATCTTATGTAGACCTTTTACTCTTTGGCTGTAGCAGTTCAATCAGATCGGGCAGCTGCTTCTGAGCCAGATCAAAATCAATGTTATTAACTGATTCATACAGAGCCCTGAAGGCATCCGCAGACTCATTTTCTGCTGCATAGAAATATGGATTCATCTTCTCTACCACCTCCAGTGCATCAAAATCTTTCTCTGCAATCACTCTCTGCAGTGCATCAATTAATGGTAGCAATGATTTAAGATCAATCGCTGTCGACTGCTGAGATACAGCCATCGGCTTAACCTCATCGCCTTCATCTGGCAGAGAGATAGCTGGGGTAATCCATTTACTCATGGTAAGAAACAGCCATGCTGTATCAATCGGTTTATGTACCTGATCATTCATACCGGCACTCAGCACCTGCTTAAGATCCTCTTCCGTCACCCGGGCCGTAAGCGCAATAATCGGCAGCTCAGCCCAGCGGTGCTGCTGACGAATGGTTTTAGTAGCAAGATATCCATCCATTACAGGCATCATACAGTCCATCAATACACCATCAAACTTCAGCCCCTGCTCTAACAGGTCAAGCACCTCCTCCCCATGATTGGCTACAACAACCTGCATATCTGCCCCAGTAAGCATCTCATAGGCGATCTCTTGATTTTCCTGATTGTCCTCAACCAGCAAGATGCTGGCACCTCGTAATTTACGTTTGGCATCCACTACATCAAGGCGACGGCGCTCTTGGCCAGTGTGATGCTCCGCAGTTTTCTCCATCTCTAGGGTAAAGAAAAAGGTAGAACCACAGCCCGGCTTACTCTCTACCTTAAGCACCCCCCCCATCAGCTCAATCAGCTGTTTGGTAATGGCCAACCCCAATCCGGTACCACCATACTTCCGAGTAGTGGATGCATCTGCCTGTGAGAATAGTTCAAAGATCTTCTGTTGTTGCGCCTCATCCATACCAATTCCACTATCGGTTATAGAGAAATAAATTTTGAATCGTTCCTCTAACTGCTCCAGTACCTCTGCATAAACCATAACCTCACCACCCTGCTCCGTAAATTTGAGGGCATTGGAGCAGAGGTTGGTCAACACTTGAGCCAAGCGCAGCTGGTCTCCGAGTAAAATCGGGGGCATCCCCGGTTTGATTTCAGTACGGAAACGAATACCTCGGTTCACCGCATCCAACTCCATCAATGCGTGAAGCTCATCAAACAGATAGCGGATACGCAACGGCAGGAGCTCTAACTCAATCTTACCGGCATCCATCTTAGAGACATCTAGAATACCATTGAGCAACGCCAACAGATTCTTTGCGGCATTATTAACCTTGTCCACATAATGGTGCTGCTTGCCATCTAAGTCAGTCTGCAGCGCCAATTGAGACATACCGATAATGGCATTCATTGGGGTGCGGATCTCATGGCTCATATTGGCCAGAAACTGACCCTTGGCCTTAGAGGCTAACTCTGAGCGCTCCTTCTCAACCAGAATTTCTGAACGCTGTCGCTTTAACAGAGAGTAGTCCTCTTTGAGCAGACGAAAGAAGTAGACCAATACAATCAGGTAGGCGCACATTCTCAATAGATGCCACCACCACCATCCGGCATCCCATAGCACGGAGAGCTCGAACAACAATCCAGACACTCCGAATAACATACAGTGGTTGGCAAAAATAATATTCTCGGCGTGCTGATTCTCCAGCCCCTCGGCTTTATGCTCCGCCAAATACTGTCGGATAAAGAACAGGCTGCCCAGAATAAAGGCCAACCCCCCCAGAATATTGAGCGCCCTTGCTAACAAGGTAAATTTACCCTCAACGATCATCGCAGGCAGTTGAGACTCAAAAAGGATCGACCATCCACCTAACGCGAAAGAGAGCAACAAGACTGCAACCAACAAAACCCATTTCTTTTGCAGGTTGGGCCAGGATTCTGAAAACCAGACACCACAAAAGAGAACCCCACCGACAAATGTCGCCATACTATGAAGCCATACAAAGGCATTACCTGCATGGGTCACTGCATGCAGGCCATCAAACACACCCATCCCCACCAACGCGGTTACAGCCCAATAATATCTCGCAGTGAGCCGTTGGTTATGAATCATCAACACCATCACCGCAGCAATCACCAATGCAGAAAGGCTACCCAGCCCCTCTGCCATGGCATGCACCGGATAGTGTGCCCAACGCCACTCAGGATAAAACGTTGAAAGCAACACTCCAAACGTTAGCGGCACGACAACGCTCGCACTCATGCTAACCCACAGTGGTGTGCTATTGCCTGTACGCTGTTTCAAGATCTCCCCCCAGAATAATCATTCACTCAGATGAAATAATATAGGATAGAGAATCACTTTGCCTACAATTTCCTACGCACTCCTAAAAACAGCCGTTATCCGCTAAAGAGGGCTTTTATAAAAGAGTACGGGGTAACCCTACAGCCGCTGGCACCTCGCTACGGCCACAAACATAGAGGGAGGAGGGCTGTAGGGGTCCATCCAACCATAGGTCTTGCTATGAGTAGCGTGACCCGTCTGCACATTCAGGTTAAAGGTTCTCATCCCATCCTCACAGGTGAGTACCGGAGTATTGGCACGAAAACGACAGCTATAGTCCGCTTTAAACCCCAAGGTTGCAGGAAAGGTGAGGTGCCCCTTGTTCTGTACGACCCGATGTTGCTGCATAAAGAAACTGGCATCGCGATAGGTCTCTGTATTTCTATTCCAGCGCAGGCCTGCAGCCCCTACATCCATACAGTTCCAAGTGGTTTTCTCTAGTGCCCCCTCTGCCGCCTCCACCACGGTGGTAGAGAAGAGCAGGGCAGAGAGCAGCGTTACACTAAATCGATTCATTGTACTGATCCTTGCAGTGGTTGGGTGGGTGCTAGCGGAGCAGGTGGACGACGATAGCGCTGGGGCTGCTGCGATGGTGGTGCTCTCCTAATAGGAGGTGCACCATATGGAACCATTTGTGGTGGCATCACCGCTGAGGGCATAGCATAGGGGTTGGGGACTCCCCACGGTGCAGGAGGCGGTGCGTCACGAAAGCCCCAGCCTGGTGCAGAACGAGGTCCCCCTCCCCATGAGAACCCTTTATGGGTGCTGGTACCGGTATCCCACACATTGTCCGGACTCTCCCAGTTCATCTTTGAACCCCCCATATCGAGATCACTCCCCTTATCAAAATCAAACCCTTCATTAAAGTTATCCCCCATATTGAAGCCAAAGGCTGTTGCAGCACTGGCATAGAGCAGTGTGCTACCTGCTAACATGAGAGAGAAAGATTGAAACCATCGACCCACTGCCATCACCTACTCCTTATAATAGATTTACGATTTATAGAGGATAGCGCAAAAAAGGAGCTCTCTGCATGCACAAATTCATCTCTACCTTTCTACTCTCTACAACCACCATACTGGGCACCCCTGCTGCTTGGGGTGATGAGGTTGGAGAGGTGAGCACAAAATTCCGCCTCGCCTCCCCCAATGACAAAATTATAGTGGAGGCCTTTGACGACCCTCGCATTCCCGGTGCTACCTGTTATCTCAGCCACGCTCGCAAGGGGGGACTTAGCGGTGCCATCGGTATCGCAGAGGATACTTCGGATGCCTCAATCGCCTGCCGCCAGACCGGAAAAATTGAGCTCCCCGAGGGGATCGCCAATGGTGATGATGATGGTGAAGAGGTGTTTAAAAAACGGACCTCTATGCTCTTCAAGTCCCTACAGGTAGTGCGTTTCTATGATGCCAAGCGCAAAGTGATTGTCTATCTCAGCTATAGTGACAAGGTGATTGATGGCTCTCCAAAAAACTCTATCTCTGTAGTCCCCATTCGAATATATTGAAGATACACCCAGTCATGTCCGTAATAGCTACCAGACCACTATAAAATAGTGTTATATTTTCCGGTAGATGACGTTAATATAAGCCATGAAAAACAGAAAAACTGACTCCACCGAGATTCGGACACTGATCGTCAATGACTCTTCAGTAACCTCCTCGGTCATTCAGGCGATCCTCAACACAACCCCACACATCAAGACAGTGGGTGTTGCTGTTAACGGAGATGAGTCGGTCCAACTATTCGCACAATTTAAGCCCGACATCGTGATTATGGACATCCATATGCCCATTATGGATGGCGTCGAGGCGACACGGAGAATCATCCAGTTATATCCTGCAGCCAAAATCCTGATCGCAAGCGCGACCCTTCAGCGCAACATGAAACAGATTTTCAGTGCGCTTCAATATGGTGCTATCGACTATGTACACTCCCCCCATCTCGCCTTCAACCCGGGGGCCTCAGTAAGTAAACAGCAGCTACAGGCCTCCGGCAGAGAGCTACTGGACAAAATTGAGCTCCTTCAGCACCTGAATGATAACCGAGTAAAGAGCCTACAAAGCGCTGCTGATGCCGAACAGCCACGGAGAAAACAGCAAAAAAATGGGGATGGAATACCTAAACATGCCCCCGGAATCCTTGCTATCGGCTGCTCAACGGGAGGCCCCACGACCGTTGCAAAATTACTCTCTAAACTACACGCCCCCTTTCCTCAACCGATTCTGATCTGCCAACATATCGACCCTGAACCAACACGAGGTTTTGTCTCTTGGCTTGCAGAGCAGACGGGGCTTCCCGTCTCTATCGCTCGCTCTGGGGAACTGCCTAAGTCGGGGCATATCTATGTTGCTCCAGGCGGCAACCAGAACCTGGAAGTGACCTCCTCTGGGGCTTTGCGCTTGGCCCCTCCCAAGTCTGGACAGATCTATCTACCCAATATTGACCACCTGTTCTCAAGCTTGGCAAAAAACATCGGCAAAAATGCTTGTGCAGTAGTATTGACCGGAATGGGGAAGGATGGTGCTGAGGGAATCCGCCAGATACATCAGGCAGGGGGACACTGTTACATACAGGACCCAGAGAGCGCTATGGTCAAATCCATGCCCAATGCAGCACTCAAAGCACTGGAGACTACACGTGGCTACTCGCCTGAGATAATCGCCAGAATCATTAATAGTCTATTCCTGTAAGTTTTGAAACGAGACCTGGCCGAAGCAGCTCTTCTCTCTTTACTGCTACCCCATCCAGCAACCACAAACACAGAACATAACCACTAACGCGAGCTCTCTCGAATTTTCTTCAGATGATCCTTCATCTGTTTACTACCTGAGCCACCGCCCAGCGCATCTAACAGATTGGCCTTTGGATCGACCTTGCCTTTTTTCAGCAGCAGCTTCTGTTCATCACCCTCTTGGGAGTCCCCCTGAGAGCCACCATCGGTAGCAGTATCAGCCACCTCTTCACTGCTCTGCTGTTTTTCCGGTTGCGTTGCTGAACGCAAAACGAAGAGCGCAATCAACAGCCCTCCCGCAATCAGTAGTGCAAACAGTATTCCTTTAAGCTCTCTAGTCACCTTCATAGCCATCCCCTCATGCCTATCAAACAGTAGTAAACTGTAACATACCCATACAGCAAAACGTCCACAACCTTCTCAAGCTGCGGACGTTGACTCCCAAAAGAGGGGTAACAGATTATCCGTTGAGCTGTGCCTGCAACTTGGCATCTGCCGCCTGTACCGCCTGCGCATTGGCTTCACGCTCATCAACCACACGCTGGGCCAGTGCAGGATCTGCCGTAGCCAAAATCTGTGCAGCAAGATAAGCTGAATTTTTAGCACCATGTTTGCCTATAGCAACCGTGGCAACCGGAATACCTCCTGGCATCTGTACCGTAGAAAGCAGGGAGTCCATCCCTTCTAGAGCTCCATTCATCGGCACCCCGATCACAGGCTTAGTAGTGGCTGCTGCAACCGCACCCGCAAGGTGAGCGGCTAAGCCAGCTGCTGCAATAAAGGCACCACAACCACGCGCATCGGCATCCTTTACATATTCATGGGTAATCGCAGGGGTACGGTGTGCCGAGGTGATCTTTACTTCACAAGGCACCTCCAACTTCTTCAGGATATCTAGGCAGGCCTGCATGGTCGGCAGGTCAGAATCAGAGCCCATCAGGACCGCAACAAATTTATCAGACATTTTCTCTTCTTCTCCATTTCCGCAATAGCGGAGATCTCTTTACGATGTTTTCTTAACGGCCTTTTTCACGGCCTTCTTCTTTGCAACCTTCTTCTTGGCTGCCCTCTTTTTCACAGCTTTTTTCTTTGCCGCCTTCTTTTTCACAGCCTTTTTCTTCGGCACAGCCTTCTTTCTGCTGGCTGCACTCGCCTGTCGCTTCTCAGCCGCCCGGATCGCCGCAGCACCATTGGCCGAAATTAGACGAATCAACTTGCCGGCATTCTCCAATGCCTCAACAATCTCCATCGCCTTCTTCTCTTTCCCCTCTTTCACCTTGAGGGTGGCATTAGGGGCCCCTTCCGCTTCACGTAAAAGCGTAAAGCCACCGCCATGGAACTGTTTGGAGAGGCGCTTACGCTCCTTCTCACTCTCCTCAATCAGCTTCTCACACTGCTCTAGGGTCAGTGTCGCTGGGTCGGTATCGGCGGGAGGTTTAACATTTTTAAAGCCGTTGGTGATAAATGGCCCCCAGCGCCCATCCAACACTTGGACAGGCGAACCCTCAAACAGGCGAATCTCTTTCTCTTGATCACTCGCCTTTTTCTGTTCAACAAACTCGATGGCCCGTTCCAGCTCAATGGTATGTGGATCTTCTGGCTCAATCGATACGTTCTGTGCCAGCAGATCGATCCCCTTGACAGGATTCGCCTCTAGGTGATCACGCACCATCTCATCGACAAAACCTGCATAGGGGCCGAAGCGACCGGCATTCACCATTACCGCTTCACCCTCTGGCGTAGTACCGAGCTGACGCGGCAATTCAAACAGGGGCAACACCTCTTCCAGCGTCACTTTATCTTTGCGCTGATCGGGACGCAGTCCGGCAAACAGTGGCTTCTCTTCATCGTCACGCGTACCGATCTGCGCATAGGAGCCGAAGCGCCCAATCTTTACGCTGACTGGACGACCCGTTTTCGGATCAGTTCCCAGCTGACGGGTCTGTGAGGCCTCTTCGCGAGAGATATCTGCCGCCCCCTCGATATCTTCATGGAACGGTTGATAGAAGCGACCGAGCATCTCACGCCACTCTAGTTCTCCATTGGAGATCTCATCAAACTCCCCCTCTACCCGTGCGGTGAAGTTGTAGTCGACGATCTCGGAGAAGTATTTGACCAAAAAGTCGGTCACCACACCGGCGATATCCTGCGGAATCAACTTGCCCTTGTCGGAACCAGTCATCTCCACTTTGTCTTCATTAACAATCTCTGCGCCATGTAGTGCGAGGATACGGACGGTGCGCTCGCGCCCCTCCTGCTCGCCACGACTGACATAACCACGATTCTGGATGGTGGAGATGGTCGGGGCGTAGGTGGATGGACGACCAATTCCCAGCTCCTCCAGCTTCTTCACCAGACCTGCCTCGGTGAAACGGGCGGGTGGGCGGGTAAAGGACTCTTGCGCGCGCATCACCGCAAGATCAAGCTTCTCACCTTCGCTGATATTGGGCAGTCGTTTGGCATCCTCTTTACCGCGATCCTGATAGACTTTAAGGAAGCCCTCAAAGGTGAGGATCTCTCCCTTGGCGACCAGATGCTCTTCAACCGCAGAGATATCGATGGTGGCAGTGGTGCGCTCGAGTCGTGCATCAGACATCTGCGAGGCGATAGTACGCTGCCAAATCAGTTCATAGAGTCGCTGCTCATTCTTCTCACCGCCCACCTTGGATTTACTAAAGTCGGTGGGGCGGATCGCCTCATGCGCCTCTTGCGCGCCCGCTGATTTAGTCTTGTAGTGGCGCTGCTGTGCATACTCACTGCCGTAATCTTTCTGGATCACCTCCGCCGCCTGCGCATGGGCCTGCTCTGAGAGGTTGACCGAGTCAGTACGCATGTAGGTGATCTTTCCCGCCTCATACAGGCGTTGCGCCACCATCATGGTCTGTCTTACCGAGAAGCCGAGGCGCTGTGATGCCTCTTGCTGCAGGGTCGAGGTGGTAAAGGGGGCGCGTGGAGCACGGCTGGCGGGCTTCTTCTCAATCTTACGGATGGTATAACCCGCTCCGGTAACACGCTGAAGGAAATCTTCCGCATCCTCAATACCCTGACGATCCTTCGGCAGTTTTGCCTCAAATTTAGTGCCTTCACTGTTGGCCAGCTGGGCCGTCACCTTGAAGGAGGAGACAGGCTCAAAAACATCAATTTCACGCTCTCGCTCCACCACCAGACGCACCGCTACCGACTGCACACGCCCCGCCGATAACCCGGTCTGGATCTTCTTCCAGAGCACTGGGGAGAGTTCAAAACCAACCAGTCGATCAAGGATACGACGCGCCTGTTGCCCATTCACCAAGTCACGGTTGATACTGCGTGGATTTTCTATCGCGGCAAGGATCGCTGGCTTTGTAATCTCATGAAAAACAATACGTTGACTATTATTTTCATCCAGATTCAGTACCTGCTCCAGATGCCAAGCGATGGCCTCTCCTTCGCGGTCCTCGTCCGATGCGAGCCAGACCATCTCGGCCTTTTTGCTGGCTCGTTTGAGCTCGTTGATCACCTTGGTCTTATCATCGCTCACCTCATAGGTGGGCTCGAAGTTATTTTCGATGTCAACGGCCATCCCCTTACCGGGCAGGTCACGCACATGGCCATAGCTCGACATCACTGTGAACTCCTCTCCAAGGAATTTTTCAATGGTCTTGGCCTTGGCCGGGGACTCTACAATAACGAGGTTTTTGCTCACAGACGGTACTCTTTAAATAGATCTAATAGATTAGGGTAATTTAATGGATGCTCTCAGGTGCACCATCATAGACAAAATCTTCCATCCAAGCGTAGGAGGACTCTGCACCCGGTTGGTTGAAAAGCACCATCAGCACCACCCACTTGAGCTGCTCTTCATCAAAGTCATCCGACTCCAATGCCATCACCCGGTCAATAACCGCCTCACGCGCCTCACAATTGAGCACACCAATCTGCTCCAGATAGAGCAGCAGCCCTTGCCCTTCGATATCGATCATCGCCGCCTCTACACGGGAGTAGATACGGAATGGCTGGGTCACACGCCCTTGATCCAGCAGCCGCCCCCCTTTCAACTCCGACAGCCCCTCTAGCCAGTTAAAGGCACGGCTGATCTGCTTTTCTGTAAAACCAGCACGCTGCAGCTCATCTTGCAACTGTGCAGGGGCCGTCGGCTCCTCTGCCGCATCATGCGCGTAGTTCTCAAATAGGTACATCAATACATCAAGCATTTTAATTCATCACTCTTTGTTATTACTCTCTTGGTTATTACTCTCTTGAACAACCCTTCAATAAGGTTCAGCCTCTTCGCTGAACTCTTCCACCGGGCAGTGAAATTACCGCCCCTTGAATTTCGAGGCGCATAATAATCGAGGAAACTGTCTCCGCCGTCAATCCACAAAGTGAGACCAACTGCTCTAGCAAGATCGGTTCATACCCCATCTGCTGCAGTAATCGGTCCGCTGGAGAACCCTCCTCCACCTCAATAACCTCTTGATCTGGTGCAGACTCTTCACAATCTAACTGCTCTTTCAGGAGGTGCAACATGCCCCCCAGCTCCTCCATAATATCGTCTGTTGTCTCTACCAGTTTAGCCCCTTGGCGAATTAATTGGTGGTTTCCACGCGCCAAAGGGTTATGAATCGACCCCGGAATTGCAAAAACCTCACGCCCCTGCTCCATCGCCAAACGTGCGGTAATCAACGAGCCACTCTTCTTCGCCGCCTGTACCACCAAGGTACCCAGTGAGAGACCACTAATCACTCGGTTACGGCGCGGAAAGTTGGCCGGATGGGGTTCTGTACCAAGCGGAAACTCCGAGATGATCGCCCCCTGCTCTACAATCTGGTGTGCCAACTCCCGATTGCGGGCTGGGTAGACTCGATCCAGTCCAGTACCCACCACGGCAACCGTACTACCCGTCTCCAGCGCCCCTCGGTGCGCCTCGGTATCCACTCCCAACGCCATCCCACTGGTGATGGTGACACCCGCTGCAGCGAGCCGTCTGGCAAAATCTTTTGCCGTCTCCTTACCGGGCAGGTCTGGGTTTCGACTGCCCACCATCGCCAACTGTGGAAAGGAGAGACGATCCACATCACCACGCACATATAAGAGTGGAGGTGGATCGCTAATCTCTTTCAGCAGGGCGGGGTAACGCTCATCATCCAGGGTAACCACCGATGAAGTGGACTCCTCCAACCAGCGCAGATCCTTTTCAATCGCCGCGCCCCAGGCCGACTCACCCTGCGCAAAAAAGTCGAGCGCCTGCGACTTCAACAACCCACACTGGCGCAGGGTTGCCCCACTGCTCTGTAGCACCGACTCGGGGGAGCCAAAATACCCTAATAGCTTACGATAGGTCACCGCACCCACAGAGGGGGTATGGTGCAATATTAACCATGCGTCAATACGGTCCATTATCTGATTATTCCATCACTCACACTGATCTGGTGGTTTACGATACCATTGTCTTCAAGATAGTCCGCAAATTTAAGTGAACCCTTAGAAAATTAAGGATTCCTCTAACCCCTTAAAGAACCATTATGGCGTTACTAGAAATTCTGAAACACCCCGACCCACGACTGCGCAACAAAAGTGTTCCAGTAGAAGAGGTCACCGATGAGATCAAACAGATTGTCAGCGATATGCTGGAGACCATGTATGCGGCCCCCGGTATCGGTCTCGCCTCAATTCAGGTCAATGAGCCACGTAGCATTGTGGTGATAGACCTCTCCGAAGAGAAGGATCAACCCCTCTGCCTGATCAACCCCAAGATCACCGTAACCGAGGGAGAACAGGAGTATGAGGAGGGGTGTCTCTCGGTACCTAGTGTCTACGAAACCATACAGCGTGCAGAGCAGGTTACCGTTGAGGCGCTCGACCGGGAGGGGACCCCGTTTGAGCTGAAGGCCGAGGGGCTATTGGCGATCTGCATTCAACATGAGTTGGAGCACCTGGAGGGTAAGCTGTTTGTGGATCGGCTCTCCAAATTGAAGCAGCAGCGGATCAAGAAGAGGCTAGAGAAGCAGGCCAAGGAGACCATGTGATGCGTATTCTCTTTGCTGGCACTCCTGAGTTCTCAGTCTCTGCACTGGATGCGCTACTGGCTAGCGAACATGAGGTGGTTGGAGTCTACACCCAACCCGACCGCCCTGCGGGTCGTGGCCGCAAACTGAAGGCTAGCCCGGTCAAAGAGCGTGCCGTTGAGGCCGATATTCCAGTGTTTCAACCCGTGACCCTGCGTGATAGCGAAGAGCAGCAGAGGCTACAGGCACTCAACCCTGAGTTGATGATCGTGGTCGCCTATGGGCTGATTTTGCCCAAAGTGGTGCTGGATACTCCCTCTTATGGTTGCCTCAACATTCACGCCTCTCTGCTACCACGCTGGCGGGGGGCTGCACCGATTCAACGCGCCATTCTCTCTGGCGATGCAGAGAGTGGGGTCACCATTATGCAGATGGATGAGGGGCTGGATACTGGCGATATGCTCTACAAGGCAACCACACCCATCTCTGCTACAGACAACGCACAGACCCTGCATGACCGCCTCGCCACACTGGGCGCCGATGCACTGCTGGAGACGATTCAACAGATCGAAGTCAAACAGCTACAGCCCGTCCCTCAAAATGAGGCGCAGGTGACCTACGCAGAGAAGCTCAATAAGGGGGAGGCAACCATCGACTGGAGTCAATCCGCACAGCAAATTCTGCAACAGATCAACGCCTTCAACCCTTGGCCCGTCGCACAGACCAACTGGAACGGGGAGATGGCCCGTATTCGTAGTGCCTGCGTGATCGATGAGCAGACATCAACTACGGCGGGGCACAGCATCGCCGTATCTACCGACGGCATTGATATTGCCACAGGCAGCGGCGTGCTACGCATACTGGAACTTCAACTACCGGGGAAACGTTCCATGCCGGTTGCTGACTTCCTCAATGCACGCCCTCAACTGAAACAGAGCGGAATCCAATTCAGCGTATGAACAACTCTTCAACCAGCACCAATAACTGGACTGCCCGCGCCGCTGCCGCCAAGGCGATCTCCGGCGTACTCAACCACCACCACTCACTGTCGATGACACTGCCACAAGCGACCCATAATTTGGAGCCTAGCGAACGCGCACTGGCACAAGAGATCAGCTACGGGGTGCTGCGCCATGTTTATGAGTTAGAGGGGCTGGCCAAACAGCTGTTAAAGAAGCCCTTCAAGAAGAAGGATGGAGATCTCCATGCGCTGGTATTGAGTGGACTCTATCAGCTTCACTATATGCGTATGCCAGACCACGCCGCCCTCTCCGAGACGGTAAATGCAGCTACCACCTTACGCAGAGAGTGGGCCGCCGGCGTGATCAATGCTGTGCTGCGCCGCTTTCAACGAGAGAGCGAGGCACTCACCAGCGCCCCCAAACGCACCCTTGTAGAGAAGAATAACCACCCCGACTGGATCGTACAGAAGTTGCGTCAAGGGTGGCCAGAGCAGTGGCGATCGGTGTTGGAGGCCAATCTGCAGCGCCCGCCAATGACACTGCGGGTCAACCTGCAGCAACAGACCCGAGAAGCGGTACTGGAGCAGTTAGCATCCGAGGGCATTGAGGCGACCCCCTCTGCCATCACCCCAACCGCCATCACCCTCTCCAAGGGGGTCCCCGTTGCGATGTTACCCGGCTTTGACCAGGGCGCTCTTTCAGTACAGGATGAGGCCCCGCAACAGAGCGCTCGGTTGCTGGACCCACAACCCGGCGAGCATATTCTTGATGCCTGTGCCGCCCCCGGCGGAAAGACCGCACACCTACTGGAACAGCAACCAAAACTGGGTAAGCTGGTCGCACTGGACAGTGACAGCGAGCGCCTACAGCGGGTAGAGGAGAATCTACAACGTATCGGTCTGAGCGCCACCTTAGCGAGCGGAGATGCCGCAAAACAGGGGTGGTGGGATGGAGCACTATTTGACCGCATTCTGGTTGATGCCCCCTGTAGTGCCACTGGGGTGATCCGCCGTAACCCTGATATCAAGCTGCTGCGCCGCAAGGGAGACATTGCCAAACTGGTAGAGACCCAAGTTGCGATACTCGATAACTGCTGGTCCATGCTCAAGCCTGGTGGCACCCTGCTCTACGCCACCTGCTCCATCTTTCCTGATGAAAATGAGGAACAGATTGAAAGCTTCCTTACACGCCATAACGATGCCTCAGTAGAACCGATTGAACTAGAGGCGGCCATTGCCACCCCGTCTGGGGTACAGCTGCTCCCCGGTAGCGCAGGCATGGATGGCTTCTACTACGCAAAATTGAGAAAAACCGACTCAAAGAGAGGCGAATCAGGGGAAACCAAGGGGTGAAACAGCCCCTGCTGTTACCCCTGCTCTTCTCTGCACTGCTCTCTCTGTTTGCCTCGGTAAGCAGTGCAGGGATCACCCTCTCCGAGCCAAAGCTTTATGAGAGCGACAGCCGTATCTGGGTCAATGTCGAGTTTAAGTATGAGCTTGGCAATGAGGTGATCGATGCGATGAAAAATGGAATTCCACTGGTATTTCATGCCGAGTACCGCATTGAGGAGATGAAGCCACTGTGGGAGGAGAACCCGATCACCCACACCATCGAGCACCGTTTTATTCTCAGCTATCGGGAGTTTACCAACCGCTACTATCTGATCAGTCTGCAGAACAACACCCACGGCACCTATGACAACCTTAGTGATGCGCTGGCACGTATGGAACGACGCCATACAGCGCTCAATATTGATCGCAACACGTTAGAGAGAAACAGTAACTATCAGGCCAGAGTTCGCGCCTCACTGGATGGCTCTGCCCTCCCCGGTCTAATCCGCCCCTATCTCTACACCCCCTATCTGTGGCCACAGTGGAAGCTCGATAGCGGCTGGCACACACTACCAATCCCCAAGGTAAAAACCCCATGAGTGCTGAAAAAAAGCGGAGCCTGATTCGACACCCTCTGGCTGTTGTTATTACCACTACGGGGGCCATTGCCACACTCGCTGCCTTTGCACTACTCGCCATGGCCATCCACACCCCGGATAGCATCGGCCAGCTCTTCCCCTTTATTGTGATCAGCAGCATCATCGGCCTCACCATTCTCTTCTCCACCATCTCCCTCAGCCTCTATCAGCTGACCCGAAAATTCTTTGCTGGTGAGGCTGGCGCAAAACTCCACACCCGTTTTGTCGGCATCTTTGTCTCACTGGGGCTGATCCCCATCCTCATCATCTCACTCTTCACTACACAGATTCTGAAGCAGCAAGATCGCGGTGAAGAGGAGATTCAACATGCGCTAGAGGGGTCACGTGAACTCTACAAGACTGCACTCAATGAGAAGAAGAAACGCATTATTGAGAACCTCTACCAGCTCGGCGATGCCCTCTCTGCCCCCCCTCGCAGTATGGTTGACCTGCTGCTGGAGGAGGCACGCGAAGAGAGTAAGGCGATGGAGCTGGTACTATATGACATCAGCGGACAGCAGATCGGATTCAGCAGCCTGATCGCAGAACCGGAGCTGGTACCCACACCGCTGGACCCGCTAATCGTCAATCAGGTCAATAAGGGGCTCGACTACCACAAGATACGCACCCACGAAGAGCAGGGGGAGATCCTCCACGTGGTGATCCCCATCCACAACCTACGCTCTGATAGCGGAGAGAGCCGCATCCTCTCCTCCTACTACAACATCCCCAAACAGCTGGAGCTAGGACAGCAGAAGATCAATGACGCGGTAATGCGCAACAAGAAGCGACTCTACCTTGATGATCAGCGCAACACTGTTCACAACATCGCCTTTGTTCTGCTGCTACTACTCTCTCTATTGAGCGCACTCTGGTTCGCCTTCTACTCCACCCGACGGCTGATTGCACCCATCCATCAATTGGCGAAGGGGACCAAATCAGTCGCCGCAGGGATCTACAACCAGCCAATCACCAACAGTTCACACGATGACCTCGGTTTTCTGGTGCAGTCCTTCAACGACATGATGCTGAATCTGGACCACACCCACAAAAACCTCAAAGAGAGCCAAGACTTTATTGAGCACCAACACACTCGACTGGAGGGTATCCTATCCCACCTCTCCTCTGGGGTGATGGTGCTAGACCCACAGCGGCGGCTAGAGCGTGCCAATACCATGGCCTGCACCATTCTCGACAGCAAGATAACCCCCTCCCCCGGCACCCCCATCGGGGTGGTGACTCAAGATCACCCCACTATTGCCCCATTGACAGACTCCCTGCGCCTCCACATTCAGCAGGGGACACATGAGTGGAGCGACTCTATTACGCTCACCACCTCCAAGGGTGTGCGCCACCTCTTCTGTCGCGGCACCTCACTTCTGGAGCATGGCGAGCTAGAGGGGTATGTGGTGGTCTTTGATGATGTCACCGAGCTGGTTGCAGCACAAAAGAATGCCGCCTGGAGTGAGGTGGCACGACGTCTGGCCCATGAGATCAAAAACCCACTCACCCCCATCCAGCTCTCTGCTGATCGACTGCGCCACCGTTACCTCTCAAAAATGGATGCCGAGGAGGGCAAGGTGCTGGACCGCGCCACCCACACCATCATTCAGCAGGTCGATACCCTGAAACGGATGGTGCAGGCCTTCTCCGACTACGCACGCGCACCGAAGGTACAGTTGGCTCTGGTCAATCCAACACAGCTGCTGGAGGAGGTGGTTGAGCTCTATCAGGCACAACACCCGGGCCATATCACCCTGAATATCGAGGGGGCACTGCATGAGATTGAGGCCGATAGTGATCGCCTGCGCCAGATTCTCAATAATCTGATCAAAAATGGGCTGGAGTCGTGTGGCGAAAAACGGGTTGCCGATGTCACTCTCCGCGCCAGCACCGAGGGGGCCACCCTACGGATTAAAATCTGCGATAATGGCGGTGGAATTGAGGAGTCACTGAGATCACAAATTTTCGAACCCTATGCGACCACCAAACCGAAAGGGACAGGATTAGGATTGGCCATTGTGAAACGGATCATTGAAGAGCATAACGGCGAGATCGAACTGATTGATCGTGAGCAGGGGAGCTGCTTCTTGCTGCAGTTACCCAACCGCCACCACACCAACAACCCCAACCAGATTGAGATGAGTCTGGAAGAGAAGAGTAGCCAAACATGAAGCCATACATTTTAGTGGTGGATGATGAACCGGAGATCCGCAACACCGTCAGTGAGATTCTGGAGGATGAGGGCTTTGAGGTAGAGAGTGCAGAGGATGGCGCTTCTGCCCGCAGCGCATGCCAGAATCGTCGTCCTGACCTTATTTTGTTGGATATCTGGATGCCCGATGTCGACGGCATCACCCTGCTCAAGGAGTGGTCCAGTGAGGAGGATGCGGAATCCCTTCCTATCATCATGATGTCTGGACACGGCACCGTGGAGACCGCGGTAGAGGCGACTCGTCTGGGTGCCTACGATTTTCTGGAGAAGCCGCTCTCACTCGCAAAACTGCTACTGACCCTCAACAACGCGCTCAAATCCTCCCGCCTCAAGCAGGAGAACCTCTCACTGCAGCAAGAGCGCCAGACCACCATTACAGAGCCCACCGGCAAGAGCCAGCGGCTGGCCGATGTAAAGTCCAATGCCGAGCGCATCGCCCAACACCCGATGCCGGTACTGATTCAGGGTGAATCTGGGGCTGGAAAGAAGCTTTTTGCCCGTTTTATACATCAACACAGCCCACAGAAGAGCGGCCCCTTTATCATCGTCTCAGCCGGATCTGTCGCCTCAGAGAATACCAACACCGAACTTTTTGGTAGTGAATCCAATGGGCAGATCCACTACGGACGGCTGGAGCAGGCCAATCAGGGCACCCTGTTTCTAGAGGAGATCGGCGAGATGGCCCCCAGCACTCAGGCCCGCTTGATGGGGGCACTTGAGGCGGGTAGCTTTCTGCGGGTGGGGGGTACGGAGCCCATTCAACCCCACTTCCGTATCATCGCCTCCACCCAGAAGAATCTGGTCAATGAGGTCTCTGCGGGCAACTTCCGGGAAGACCTCTACTTCCACCTCAACGGGGTACCGTTACAGGTCCCTGCACTGCGGGAACGCCCTGAGGATGTACTGGATCTGTTGAACTTCTACGTTGACTACTTTAACCGCCAACACAACCTCCCCTACCGCAACTTCTCTATGGCGGCACTCAATCTACTACGCCAATACCCTTGGCCCGGTAATGTGTTGGAGCTGAAGAATCTGGTACAGCGGCTGCTGATTATGGGGGCAGAGGGTGAGGTAACACAGGAGGAGGTGGCTCCCATGCTCTCAATGCAGACAACCCCAAGCCAAGGGGGCGCTGCAGGCCTAGTCGACCAGAGCACCTTCAACCTGCCGATGAAGGCGGCACGGGAGCGTTTTGAGTATGAGTACTTGATGCACCATCTACTCGACACCCAGGGCAATGTCACGCAAACCGCGGAGCGAGCGGGGGTGGAGCGCACCAACCTCTACCGCAAGCTTAAAGTCCTCAATATCGATCCAAAGAACCTGCCAACATGAACATCATCATTTTAGGTGCGGGCTCGGTTGGGGCCTCTGTAGCAGAAAACCTCGCTCTCGAATCCAACGATGTGACCATGATCGACACCGACTCCGAGAAGCTGCATGCACTTCAGGATCGGCTCGATATTCGCACCATCATCGGCCACGCCTCCCACCCCAGCGTGCTGGAGCAGGCGGGGGCGGCAGATGCGGACATGCTACTGGCAGTAACTGATAGCGACGAGGTCAATATGGTCGCCTGCCAGATGGCTGCCACCCTCTTCAATACCCCCAACAAGATTGCCCGAGTACGCGCTTCCGCCTACTTGGATCGCAAGGAGCTGCTACAGCAAGAGCAGGCGCTGGTAGATATGTTTATCAGCCCCGAGCAGGTGGTAACCGACTACATCCAGAAACTGCTGGAGCGCCCCGGCTCTCTACAGGTGCTCGACTTTGCCGGTGGCAAGGTACAGCTGGTCACGGTACGCGCCTACTATGGCGGCCCACTGGTGGGACACGAACTGAAGACTATTCGTGAACATATGCCCGATGTGGATATGCGTTTTGCCGCCATCTTCCGCAAGGGCCGCCCCATCATCCCCAAACGCGAAACCATCATTGAGGTGGATGATGAGGTGCACTTCATCAGCGCAAAGGAGAACATCGGACAGGTGATGCGCGAGCTACGCCGTGCTGACCGCCCCTATCGCAGCATTATGATTGCCGGCGGCGGCCACATCGGCACCAGTCTGGCTCACGCTATTGAGGGCAACCTTGATGTAAAGATCATCGATCACGACGCAAAGAATGCACAGCGTCTCTCGGAGGAGCTGGATAATGCCATTGTGCTCCTCGGCGATGCTGCTGACAAAGAGCTGTTATTGGAGGAGAACATCGAGGATATCGATGTCTTTATCGCCGTCACCAGTGATGATGAGGCCAACATCCTCTCCTCCATGCTCGCCAAACGACTCGGGGCGCACAAGGTGATGACCCTGATCAACAACCCCGCTTATGCCAACTTGGTAGAGAGTGACATCATCGACGTGGCGATCTCACCGCAACAGGTGACCATCAGCTCACTGTTGGCGCGTGTGCGTCAGGGTGATGTGGTGGTGGCCCACTCCCTGCGCCGAGGTGCCGCTGAGGCGACCGAGGCGATTGTGCACACGGACTCCAAGGTGGTGGGGAAGGCGATAGAGAAGATCAAGATGCCACGCGGCACCTCCATTGGGGCCATTGTGCGCAATGATGAGGTGCTGATTGCACACCACGATACAGTGATCCAGCCCAATGACCATCTGATCCTCTTCCTCATAGACAAGAGCCGCATCCACGAGGTGGAGAAGCTATTCCAGCCTGCTGGAAAAAAGTTTCCACTATTTTAACACCCGAATGAAGAGACACCTTAACTGATGCAACCACAAGTTATCCAGCGGGTTCTCGGGCTACTGCTGATGGTCTTCAGCCTCAGTATGGTGCCACCTGCAGCGGTATCTCTTCTATATGAGGATGGCACACTGTTCCCCTTCCTACTGTCCATGGCGATCACCATCGCCTCCGGCTTCTCCATCTGGTACCCGGTACGCCGCATCAAACGTGAGTTACGCATCCGCGACGGTTTTCTGGTGGTGGTGCTATTCTGGGTGGTACTGGGGATCTCCGGTGCACTCCCCTTTGCACTCGGCACCCTGCCGCAGATGAGTCTGATGGATGCACTGTTTGAATCCCTCTCCGGTCTTACCACCACGGGTGCCACCGTGATCACGGGTATCGATCAACTCCCCGAATCAATCCTCTACTATCGCCAACAGCTGCAGTGGCTTGGCGGCATGGGTATCATCGTACTGGCCGTCGCTATCCTCCCGATGCTGGGAATTGGTGGAATGCAGCTCTATCGGGCTGAGACCCCAGGGCCGATCAAGGACAACAAACTCACCCCACGTATCACTCAGACCGCGAAGGCACTCTGGTACATCTATCTGGGGCTTACCGCCAGCTGTGGCATCGCCTACTGGCTGGCGGGGATGACCCCGTTTGATGCGCTCTCCCACAGCTTCTCCACGGTGGCCATTGGCGGCTTCTCTACCCATGATGCCAGTCTTGGCTGGTTCAACAGCCCATTAATTGAAAGTATCGCTATCGTTTTTATGCTGCTCTCTGGGATCAACTTCTCTCTCCACTTTGTCGCCTTTAGCCGCATCACCCTACAGCCTTATCGCAAGGATGCGGAGCTACGCACTTACCTACTGATTCTGGGGGCCTCTGCAGGGATCACCACCCTCTTCCTGATCTTCTCCAACACCTATGAGGACGTTGGTGAATCACTACGTCACGGCATCTTTCAAGCAGTTTCGATCGGTACCACCACCGGTTTCACCACCACCCCCCACTACCTCTGGCCCAGTTTCCTACCCCTACTGCTGCTCTTCACCAGCTTTGTGGGCGGCTGTGCTGGCTCCACTGCAGGCGGAATGAAGGTGATCCGTTTTCTGATGCTATTCCATCAAGGGATGCGCGAGATCACTAGGCTGATCCACCCCAATGCACAGATCCCAGTAAAGATTGGCAATAAACCACTCCCTGAGAAAGTGATCTCAGCAGTGTGGGGCTTCTTCTCACTCTACGTTGCCAGCTTTAGCATTATGCTACTGCTATTGATGGCTACGGGACTCGATCAGGTCACCGCCTTCTCTGCACTGGCCGCCTGTATGAATAATCTCGGCCCCGGCCTGGGCGAGGTCGGAGCCCACTATGGTGGAATCAATGACTTTGCCAAGGGGGTACTCAGTTTTGCAATGCTGGTGGGACGACTCGAAGTGTTTAGTATACTGGTACTGTTCTCCCCCGCATTCTGGAAAAAATAAGCTGTCTAACTAGGTATAAAATCATGAGCCATGGAACCCTGTTTATCGTCTCTGCACCCTCCGGCGCAGGTAAATCAAGCCTGCTCCACGCAGCACTGGTCGAAGCACCTGAGGAGCTACAGCTCTCTGTTTCTCACACCACCCGCGCCCCGCGCCCCGGTGAAGAGGATGGCCTGCACTACAACTTCACCACCACCGGGGAGTTCAAGCGCGACATTGAACAGGATCAGTTTCTTGAATATGCCAAGGTATTTGATCACTACTATGGCACCTCCGAGATCTGGGTACGAGAGACACTAAAGTATG
Source organism: Gammaproteobacteria bacterium (assembly GCA_018648825.1). GTDB lineage: Bacteria > Pseudomonadota > Gammaproteobacteria > Thiopontia. The sequence continues at coordinate 13,075 of JABGQL010000100.1, read as the reverse complement.
GCAACGATGTGATTCTGGAGATTGACTGGCAGGGTGCCGCTCTGGTACGTAAGAAAATCCCTGATGCCGTATCCATCTTTATACTTCCCCCCTCTCAAGCGGCACTCAAAGAGCGTTTGAGCAAGCGCGGACAAGATAGCGATGAGGTGATTCAGCGTCGTCTGCGCGATGCCGCTGAGGATATGTCACACTACGACCAGTACGACTACCTGATCATCAATGATCAATTTGACCATGCCAAACAGGATTTGAAGGCGATTTTCACCGTCCAAAGACTCAAAACCCACAATCAAACCCAAAAACACGACAAGCTGCTAAAACAACTGGTAGCAGAATCGGCTTGAATTATATAGAATTACCGCCCTTTTAAATTGTTGACCGACTGGAGTGGACAAAGATGGCACGTATCACCGTTGAAGATTGCCTAGATAAAATTGATAACCGATTTGACATGACCCTGATTGCCGCAGAGCGTGCACGTCAGATCGCTATGGGCGCTGAACCACTGGTTCCCTTCGACAATGACAAACCTACCGTCATTGCGCTACGTGAAATCTCCGAAGGGGTGATGAGCCGCGAGATCCTTGAGCAGATCAATGAGGCAACAAGAGCTGCTGATCTTATGGCTGCCTCAGAGGCCCGCAACAGAAACGAAGGCGAAGAGGGCGAAGCGGAAGGCAGTACAGAGGCAGCCGCAGAGGCCACTGCCAAGACAGAACAGGCAGCCTGATTACAGCGTCTCCTGAACCCATGTTCCTGATCAGTGACCTGCTCTCTATCTTGGAGAGCTATCTCGATCAGGAACAGGTCCGCAAGATCTATGCGGCCTATCTCTTCTCTGCGGAGGCCCACGATGGGCAGCACCGCAAGACGGGTGAACCCTACATTTACCACCCCATCGAGGTTGCTCGCATCCTCGCTGAGATGCATATCGACCACACCACCATCATCGCTGCCCTGCTGCATGATGTACTGGAAGATACCGACCACCCCAAAAGCGAACTGATCGACCTGTTTGGTAAAGATGTCACCGAACTGGTGGATGGGGTCAGCAAGCTAACCCGCATACAGATGGAGAGCCCGCAACATGCACAAGCGGAGAACTTCCGCAAAATGATGCTGGCAATGACCCGTGATATCCGTGTCATCCTTATCAAGCTCGCCGACCGTCTTCACAATATGCGTACCCTATCCGGTATGCCTCCCAAAAAGCGTCGCCGCATTGCACGTGAGACCCTAGAAATTCATATCCCTATTGCCCACCGGCTGGGGATGAGCAAGATTGCCCATGAACTACGTGAACTGGGCTTCTCCAACCTCTACCCGATGCGGGCGCGAGTACTTGCCAAGGCGGTAAAACAGGCACGCGGCAACCGTAAAGAGGTTCTCGACACCATTGAGGTGGCCATCCGTCGCCGCCTACTAGAGACCGATCTAGAGGCCGAGCTACAGGGTCGAGAGAAACACCTCTACAGCCTCTACAAGAAGATGAAGGACCAGCGCCTGCCATTCCGCGAGATCTTCGATGTCTACGCCTTCCGTATTGTGGTGCCCACGGTGGAGGCATGCTATCAGGTGCTGGGGATCGTCCATAGCATCTACAAGCCACTGCCTGGCAAGTTCAAAGATTACATCGCCATCCCCAAAGCAAACGGTTACCAATCTCTGCACACCATCCTGTTTGGACCCCATGGAGTACCGGTGGAGATTCAGATTCGTACAGAGGAGATGCACACTATCTCTGAGAATGGGATCGCTGCCCACTGGGACTATAAAAACGACAATCCCGACAGCAGTAACACCGCCAATATCGGTTCCACAGAGAAGAGGGCACGACAGTGGTTACAGGACCTCCTCGATCTACAGAAGAACAGCGGCAACTCTCTGGAGTTTCTGGAGAGCGTCAAGATCGATCTATTCCCCGATGAGGTCTATGTCTTCACCCCCAAAGGGAAGATTATCGAGCTACCACGCGGGGCCACTGTACTCGACCTTGCCTTCCGCATTCACACGGAGATCGGCACCCATGCTGAATCCGCACGAATCAACCGCAAGCCCGCACCACTCAATACCCAGCTCTTCAATGGACAGACGGTAGAGATCATCACCGCCCCTGATAGTCGCCCTCACCCCGGCTGGCTACAGTATGTCACCACCGGAAAGGCGCGTAGCAACATCCGCCACTACCTAAAGAACCTGCAGGAAGAGGAGGCGATTCTTCTTGGTGAGCGGCTACTGATGAAGGCTCTCTCACGCCAAAACATCTCCAAGAAACGGCTCAAGAAGATGGATCTGACGCCCCTGTTGCAGAAGCTTCAGCTCGACTCTTTAGAGCACCTTCACAATGAGATTGGGATGGGGCTGCGCATGGCCGAGTTGGTTTCAAGTTCTTTGGTTCAGTGCTGCATCAAGGGTGGGAGCCACGAGATCAAAGAGCCTTCAGCAAAGAAGCAGCGGCGCTGGAACCCACTATCCATGCTCTCACCGCTACTGAAACGCCGGTTGCATATTCGCCAGTCTGATGGCGCTCGCCCATTGATGATTCGCGGTGCAGAGGGGATGGTGGTCCACTTTGCCAACTGCTGCCACCCCATCCCAGGAGATCCGATTATCGGCCACATCAGCTCTGGAAAAGGGTTGGTGGTACACCGTAGCGACTGTAAAAATGGCGCAAAAATGGACAGCCATCCAGAACGCTGGGTCTCTGCCGAGTGGTCCTCCAAGGGAGAGCAAGATCTTCCCACCGAAATCCGTGTAGAGGTCGCCAACAAACGGGGCGTACTAGCAATCATCGCCTCCACCATCTCAGAGCTGGACTCCAACATCGATAACGTATCAATCGACGACCAAGATGGGCGTACCAACCTCATCAATTTCACCCTGCGGGTGCGCGACCGTAAACATCTGGCAAAGATTATTCGCAACATCCGCAAACTGAGGCCGGTGCTAACCATCCAGCGACTCAAGGGGTAACCACACAGAGATGGAGCCGGTCACAACACTACGCGGCGTAGGGCCAAAACTCTCCGAGCGCTTAGAGAAACTGCAGATACGCAGTGTCTCTGATCTACTCTTTCACCTGCCACTACGCTACCAAGACCGCACCACCCTCACCCCCATTGCCGCACTATTACACAATGAAGAGCAGCAGATAGAGGGGATCATTACAGGAACAACAATTCGCTTCGGGCGAAGGCGCAGCCTAGTCTGCAGCGTGGAAGATGAGAGTGACAGCCTCACCATTCGTCTATTTCACTTCAATAAAGGGCAGCAGGCAGCACTACAAAACGGACGCAAGATCCGCTGTTTTGGCACCGCACGGCGGGGAAAATCGGGAATGGAGATGGCCCACCCCGAGTATCAGCTGCTTGATAAATCACCTCCACCACTGGAGCAGGCTCTCACCCCAATCTACCCCATGACCGAGGGGCTTCACCAGCGCACACTGTTCTCACTCACCACGCAAGCACTACAGCGCGCACTCCATGAGGTAAAGGAGCTACTCCCCACTGCCCTACAGAGAAACCTGCCACCACTACAGCAGGCATTAAGCACCCTGCATCGCCCCGATGCCACTGCAGGGGCAGAGGTGTTTAAACGCTGCCGTGAACGCATCGCGCTAGAGGAGCTGTTGGCCCATCACCTCTCGATGCAGCAGCTACGACAAAAGAGCCGTAAAGAGCATGCCATTGTACTCTCCCCCCAACGGACTCTGCTCGACCGCCTTCTGCAGCAGCTCCCCTTTAGCTTAACCCGTGCACAGCAACGCACCATTGATGAGATCTTTGCTGATCTAAAAAACAGCTGGCCCATGCAGCGCCTGCTACAGGGGGATGTAGGGTCAGGCAAGACACTGGTTGCACTCTGTGCTGCACTCCATGCCGTGGAGTCAGGCCAACAGTGTGCACTCATGGCCCCCACCGAACTACTCGCTACACAGCACCAGCAGACACTACAGAGCTTACTGCTTCCACTCGGCATTGAGGTGGGGCTGCTCAGCGGCAGCATGAGAAAAACCGAACGCAAACCGATCTTAGAGCAGCTACAAAGTGGTGCACTGAAAATTGTAGTCGGTACCCATGCGCTATTTCAGGATGCAGTTCAGTTCCACGCTCTGGCTCTGGTGATTATTGATGAGCAGCACCGTTTTGGGGTCGACCAGCGCTACGCACTGCAACAGAAGGGGGAGCAGGGCAGCTACAGCCCCCACCAGCTGATCATGACCGCAACCCCTATTCCTCGCACCTTAGCAATGACCTTCTATGCGGATCTGGATAGCAGTGTGATCGATGAGCTCCCCCCCGGTCGCACCCCGATAACAACCGTGACTATCCCCGAGAGCCGCCGTGATGAGGTGGTTCAGCGAATCCACAGTAACTGCCAGCAGGGGCGGCAGGTCTACTGGGTCTGCCCACTGGTTGAAGAGTCTGAGCTGCTGGAGTGCCAAGCAGCCACTGAACAGGCCGCTGAACTGCAAAAACAGCTCCCCGACCTCAACATTGGACTGGTCCATGGACGGCTCTCTGCCACAGAGAAAGAGGCCGAGATGGCCCGCTTCCACGCCAGAGAGCTGCATATTCTGGTTGCCACTACGGTCATTGAGGTGGGTGTTGATGTACCCAACGCCAGTCTGATGGTTATCGAAAATGCTGAGCGTCTCGGCCTCTCTCAACTCCACCAGCTACGTGGTCGTGTTGGACGTGGCAGTGAGGCGAGTAGTTGTGTGCTGATGTACCGCTCTCCGTTAAGCGCAGTAGCCAAAGAGCGGTTAGAGACCATCCGCAACTCCAATGATGGTTTTGAGATCGCCCGCAAAGACCTTCAGATGCGAGGCCCCGGCGAGCTGTTGGGACGACGTCAAACTGGACAACTCCAGCTGAAGATCGCAGACCTAACACTGGACCAGCACCTGTTGCCACAACTGGAGCAGATCGCCCCACAGCTGCTACAAGGTGATCCCACACGAATAGATCGATTGATCCAGCGTTGGATACCACAAGGTGAACACTACCACTCTGTTGCGTAGTATAGTTTATGAGATAGAATCAACTGAATATGAACCTTACATCCCCGTAAACCATGTTAAAAAAGACACTGTTACTACTATCAACACTGTTACTACTGACTCTGGTTGGAACGACCGTCCAGTACTGGGATAACCTAACGCCCGATCAAGAGAGTGAGACTCAACGCCTGCTCTTCAGTGACCAGGAGTTCTATCAGCCGTTGCAGAGCATCGACGAGCCTATTCACCCCATTCCCCACCTCAAAAAACTCTCCCCTGCACTGCAACAACGGGTTGATCTGGGGCGTAAACTGTTCAACGATCCACGCCTCTCTGGTAGTGGGGAGATCTCCTGCTCAACCTGCCATAACCTCGCCATTGGGGGGCATGACCCCCGAGGCACCTCTCTAGGTATCACCCAGACACCACTGCGCCGCAACAGCCCCACCATATTCAACGCAACATTTAATGCCATGCAGTTCTGGGATGGGCGTACAAAGGATCTGTTTGAACAGGCTGCGCACCCTATCCTCAACCCACAAGAGATGGGGGGGAGTGGAAAACAATCATTGAACGCCTCCGTTCTGACAGCGACATGGTCACACTATTCTCTATCTATCCTCAAGGGATCACGGCAACCAACATTCAAGATGCTATCGCCCTGTTTGAGCGTACCTTAATCACCCCAGATAGCCCCTTTGACCTCTATCTTCAAGGGGATCAAGATGCCCTCTCCAAGGTCCAAAAAGAGGGCTACAAACTCTTCAAGTCATTGGGCTGTATCAGCTGTCACCAAGGCCGCAATGTCGGTGGCACACTGTTCCAGCGCATCGGAGTCTATGCAACAGAGACTCAACTCAGTCAGCTACAGGAGCAGGACCAAGGGCGCTTTGAGATCACCGGCAATAAACAGGATCGCCTGATATTCAAGGTCCCCTCACTGCGCAATATCACACGCACAGCCCCCTACTTCCATAACGGTTCACGTACCACGCTAGAGGATGCCGTCAGCGATATGGGTCGCCTACAACTGGGGCAGGAGCTATCTAAACAGCAGATCGAAAAACTGATCCAGTTCCTAGAGTCATTAACCGGTATCTATTCAGGAAGCGCCTCATGAGTCCACTACTGGAACTCCTCAGGCGCTACAGTTATCCGCTTCTTGGAGCGCTGTTACTGCTCTTTTTTGGCCTTATCTACGCCATTCAAGGGGTAGAGTCAAAGCGACACATCACCTATCTGAACCACCTTCAACAACTGAAGCACAATGACCTCTCCTATAACATGGCGCTATTTCGCGCCCGTTTTGACATCAACAGTGACTTTGATCAGCTGTTGGATATTGAGCGCTCTGCACAACTGCAGCTCTCCCTGCTAAACACCCCCCCCTCCTATATGGAGCCACGCTATCAACGGGGGATTCAAAATCTAGTGGCCCAGCTGCAGGCGTTATACCAAGAGAAAAATGATCACATCTCCCAATTTAAAACCGCCAAGGCACTCTACAGCAACAGTGTTCGCTACTTGCCACAGCTTCATGTCGATATCGAAGCGCTGTCAAAGGCCTTCAGCCATCGCTTAATTGACGAAGTACACTATATGGCCGAAGAGGTGCTCACCTACATTGCCAACCAGCGGGGCGAACGAGAGGCCTATTTTCTAAAGAAGGTCGACCGCTACAGGAAGCAGATCGAACACAATTTTGAGGAGAACCCAGCAGTAGAGAAGATGCTACAGGCCCTATTGCGCCATATGGAGCTGATTATCAGCAACCTTCCAGCAATGACAACCCATATGGACAATGCCTCATCTCCCTCCTCGGCAAGAACCATTGACTACCTACGCGACACCTACTTGGCCGGTTATAAAAAGCAACAGATACGTATTCAATCGGCTACCCAGCTACTGGGGATATTTACCTTGGCACTGTTTACCGCACTACTGTTTGCTGTGGTCAACCTCAAGCATACACAAAGCAAATTAAAACAGAGCAATCTACAACTAGAGAGTCGAGTCATGGAGCGCACAGCAGAGCTGGCAGGGGCCAAAGCTTACGCTGAAAGTATCACTGCATCCATGTCAGAGGCACTACTGGTACTCGGTTTAGATGGAAAATTAAACTCCTGTAACTTCGCTGCAGAACGACTTACGGGTTACTCCAGTACTCAGCTTCAAACAAACTCACTGGAAGCGTACATTGAGGCCCCCATTCTGCAGGAAAATTATACTGGGGGAGAGACTCAACTACGGACGGCCTCTGGAAAAACACACCCCATCGATATCTCCCGCTCTCCGCTCTATGACAGTGAGGGCAGCATCAACGGGTATACCTTTGTCATCCACGACCTCACCGAACGCAAACATGCTGAGGAGCAGCGTCAATTCCTCGCCTTCCAGTCTGGTCTGGCTGAAATGGGCATCACAGTGATGCACAACATTGGGAATATCATTACTGGGATCACGGGAGACCTGCAGAAAAGTCGTAAATCAAACCGCATCAACCAGAAAACTGCAGAGACATTTGAGCTATTTTGCAGACAGATAGAGAGCGAGCTGGAGAAGCCTCAGCCCTCAAAAGAGAGCCTCATTGAGTTACTAGAGAAGAGCCGCTTTATCTTCACAAAGTCCAATGAGCTGATTCAGAAGAGCCATCTCACCATAGAGCAACGTATTGAACAGGCCAGTGTAAAAACACAGAAAATTGGAGCACTGATCAAGCTACATGAGCAGGATGCACAGTCCGAGCGGGTCGAACCCTCCTTTGATCTCGACGTACTGATTGAGGATGTCCTCTCAACAAAACAGTCACTGTTCAAACAGCAGCATATTGAGGCTACAGTCGAACTCCCCGACAACCTGCCCCCCATTCACCTGCCCCGTAACCAGCTGATGCAGATGTTGATCCATATGCTACAGAACAGTATTGATGCCATCATCGCACGCAGTGATCACTCAACGATGGAGTCAACGGGAAAAATCACCATCCATGTGCACCTGCTTGACAGTAACCGCTGGTGCCTAGACTTTATTGACAATGGATGCGGCATCCCCGCAGGGCAGGAACAGAACATTTTTAAACTCGGTTTCTCGACCCATAATGGCAAAACCGGCTATGGATTGCATTCTGTCGGCACCTTTATACAGAGCCATAAAGGGACCATTGAGGCCCGCAGTGAAGGGGAAAACCTCGGCAGCTGTTTCAGTGCTTGTTTCCCAGTTTAATAGCCCCCCCTTCAGCGTTCAGTAACAGATCACAAAATACTGATCGCATAATCTGACAGGCGCGAACGCTCACCCAACTGCAGGGTCACATGACCACTGTGTGCCCAGCTCTTGAAACGATCTACCGCGTAGGTGAGTCCTGAACTGGTCTCTGTCAGGTAGAGGGTATCAATCTGTGCCAAATTACCGATACAGACAATCTTGGTCCCCGGCCCTGCACGGGTCACCAGCGCCTTGATCTGTTTGGAGCTGAGGTTCTGTGCCTCATCAATAATCAGGTAACGTCCGACAAAGGTACGCCCACGCATAAAGTTCATAGAGCGGATCTTAATACGGTGGTTGATCAGCTCCTGCGTCGCCTCACGCTCAAACGAGCTGCTCTTATCATGCATCGTCAGCACCTCAAGATTATCCATCAGTGCGCCCATCCACGGTGCCATCTTCTCCTCCTCCGTACCGGGGAGAAAACCGATATCTTCACCCAACGGGATGGTGATACGGGTCATGATGATCTCATTATAGAGATTCTTCTCTAGCGTCTGCTCCAGCCCTGCTGCCAGTGCCAGCAGGGTTTTTCCGGTACCTGCTGGCCCCAACAGGGTGACAAAATCAAACTGCGGGTCCATCAGCAGATTCATCGCATAGTTCTGTTCTCGGTTACGCGCCTCAATCCCCCATACCGAGTGCTGCTCAGAGCTGTAGTTCCGCACCCGCTCCAGCACCGCCTGCTGCCCCTCAATTTTACGAATGATGTAATCATTGTGTGGGTTATTCTGATCCGCCAGAAACTCCCCTGGCATCCACTCATTTACCGTTTCGCCCTCTACCTGATAGAGCGTATGCCCCTCATCTTGCCAACTCTTGAGATCTTTACCGACATCCTCCCAAAAATCTGAGGTGACCTCATGATAGCCCGTCTGCAATAGATCAACATCATCCAGCACCTTATCATTGCGGTAATCTTCACTGTGAATACCGAGAATAGAGGCCTTGATTCGTAGATTGATATCACGCGTCACCAGACGCACATCATCCACTTTCTCTTGCAGCGCCAGCACCGTGGCCAGAATGCTGTTATCAGCGGTATTCCCCGGCAGAGATTCGGGTAGCTTTACCTTATCAATCGAGGTCTGAAAAAAGAGTCTGCCGGAGGATGACTCCGCTGCATGGTTGAGAACCCCCGGTGGAACCAGCTCAATCCCCTGGTCAATCTCATCCAGCGCACACTGCTCAACCAGCTCATCAATAAAGCGGGAGGTCTGGCGCACATTACGGGCAATCTCAGAGCCCCCCTTTTTGCCTCGGTCCAGCTCCTCCAACACCACCATCGGCAGATAGACATCATGCTCCTGAAAGCGGAACAGTGCCGTTGGGTCATGCATCAAAATATTGGTATCAAGAACAAACAGACGTTTTGCACCATCCAGTTGATTGACCATCTCTTCTCTCCTTACAATTCAGGTTTAGCTTGATCATACCGCGATCAGAGCACGATCTGTACCACTTTCACCCGCTCTACGCTATGACCTTGGCGCGATTATGACAGGCACACGGAAAAGTGCTGGTATATACTTCTGCGCCATGAACTTCCCCCCCTCTGAACCACGATGGGTGTCCAGACAGCAGCTCTCACTGCTCCATCCCGGTCACGCTCAACGCCAGCTACTGACCAGCTCTGGATCACTGACCAAGAAGATCATTCAACACTGTGATGGAGCTTTCTCGGTTGAGGTTTTGAGCCAGCAGTTCGCCCCACTCCGCCACACTGAGCGCACACGACTCCGACTACAAGCAGGACAACTCGGGAATATTCGTACTGTGCGACTACACTGCAACCAGCACCCTTGGGTCTTTGCCCACACCGTAATCCCTTACAGTGCACTGAGGCGTTCTCTACGCCGTCTTACTCAACTGGGGAGCCGGTCATTGGGTGCGGTACTCCACCGTTCACGGGTGATGGAACGCAGCCATGTAGAGTACGCCCGCTTTCAACCGCAACATACGCTCTACCAACAAGCCACCGCACACCTCAAGCAACCTCCAAAAGTACTCTGGGGGCGGCGCATCCTCTACCGTATTGATGGCAATCCACTGCTGGTGCACGAGCTGTTTCTGCCTGAGTTCAACCAATAATACCCCGTCGAAAGGGTAAAACAGCTAGAGCGCTTCTAATCACGAGTTGATATAGGCGTAAGACCACTCCACTCCACTCTGTTTCTGCAACATCCCCAGAAGCTGATCCGAAGGGACCGCCTCCCCCTCAAAAATATTCCACAGTGAGAACCGGGTTTTGGCAAGTGCTGCCGTTTTTCTCCAGGCGATCTGCTCAGCAGAATAAACTGCACCACAGTGGCAACAGCTAACATCGGGAGGCTGCTGCGCTTCCAGCTGAGGCAGCTCTCCATAACGCTGCTTACACCCTTTGCAGGCGGCCTTCAGGTTACTGCCACTGATCAACCGGCATTGCACCTCGGACTCCAGCTCTAGGTAACAGAAGGGGGTATCCGCTGCTGTGGGAGCCAACTCAATCGAGGGGGAGCAACCGAGAAAGAGAAAGGCATCAAAAAACCGCTCCCCCAGCAGATAACTCCTCTCTCCATAATGGCCGTCCAACAGAGACTCAACCACCTGTTGCTGCAGCAGCAGCTCAAGCAGTGGCTCTAACGGCAACTGTAGTAACGGATCTTTTGGAAAAAGGATCAGGCGGCTCAATACTCCACTTGCTCCTGTTGCTGCACCAGATATCGACCCAGCACGCTTCGTAGCTCTTGCTTATCAATCGGTTTACCAAGAAAACCATCACACCCCACTTCATGGAACTGATTACGATGTTCCTGCATAACATTAGCGGTCAGCGCAATAATGGGCGTCTGATTGCCCGCCTCACGTAACGCTTTAGTGGCCTCCAGGCCACCCATTACCGGCATCTGCATATCCATCAAGATCAACTCAAAGTTGTGATCGGTTGCAAGCTCTACCGCCTCTTTTCCATTATTGGCAGTCGTTACTGTAAGACCCATCGCCTCCAAGATACGGCACTCTAACAACTGCAGCTCATAGATGTCTTCAGCAACCAGCACATGACCCGTCAACTTTTGATTGATTAGCGCAGGATCAGTCACAGACTCTGCATCTTGATTTACCGAAATCTCACTAGGGCGATATGGGATTTTCAGCTCAAAGGTGGAACCCACCCCCTCTTGACTGGAAACCTCGATGGTTCCATTCATCATTTCAGCCAGAGACCAAGAGATATGCAAGCCTAACCCCGTTCCTCCAAAACGACGGGTAATACTACGGTCTGCCTGTTCAAAAGGTTTGAAAAGACGGCCTAAAACCTCTTGAGACATCCCAATGCCGGTATCCACAACAGAGAATCGGAGATACGCCTCATCATGCCATACACTCAGCTTCACACCCCCCTCTTCAGTAAACTTCACGGAATTACCCAAGAGATTAATTAAGACTTGCCCCACACGCTTGGAGTCTCCCCAAACCTGCTGTTTTAGGCCTGCATTATTTTCAACCTGAAAGCTCAAACCACTATCACGGGACCGTATTGAAAATATCTGCTCCACCTCTTTCAACAATACCGCTAAATTGAAAGGCGCATCATCGATATGAAATTTCCCCGCTTCAATTTTAGAAAGATCCAAAATATCATTCACTAAGGCCAGCTGAGTTTTACCAGCCACATGGATAGCGTTTAGAATTTCAGAAGCATCACTCATTGCACAGGCACCACAACTGCCACTATCGATCATCAGTTCAGCATTGCCGATCACTGAGGTCAATGGTGTACGCAGTTCATGACTCATAGAGGCGAGAAATTCATCTTTCGCTCTATTGGCCTGCAACGCCGATGCTGTAGCCGCTTCAGCAATATCCTTTGCCTCAGCAAGCACCTGCTGAGCACGGTAGAGCTTAATATGGGTCTGAATCCGCGCCATCACCTCTCTCTCTTCAAACGGCTTGCTCACATAGTCAACGCCGCCAACTTCGAAGCCTTTAACCTTATCCTTGGGGTGGTCGAGCGCACTAATAAACAGCACCGGAATGTTGTGGATTTGAGGGTCAGCCTTAATCTCTTTACAGACTTCAAACCCATCTATCCCCGGCAACAGGATATCCAGTAAGACCAGATCTACTGGAGAGGTACGCAAGGACTCCAGTGCATCCTCCCCGTCGATCGCAACCCGAATCGAGTACCCCTTCTGCTCCAAAATTTCTGTCAGATATTTCAGGTTGCCTGGATGGTCATCCACCAAAAGTATAGTCGCTGAAGACTCCATATCGCTACTCTCCACTGCTACTCTCCGCACTCTTTGTCATTGATCACCTCCAGCAACTGCTTTAGATCATACGCATCCAATAGCTCCGTGAGTCGATACTTTACTGTAGGAAATTCTGCCTCTAACTCGGAAATTAACTGCTTCATCCCTTTATAGTTTCCAACTTTGTGCATATGTAAAAACTCCTGCTTCCATTCAGGTTTTAACCTTAAAACTTCATCATGCAACTGCTCGTAATTAACCGCCTCAACGACATCATCTTTCCTAAAGGTCAGGCCGAGCAGCTGTTCCAACAACTCAAAAGGGGCATTTTCTTGGTAAGGTTTCATCAAGATAGCATCAAAACCAGAGGCCATCAATTGATCATGATCTTCAACAAACACCCCCGCAGTGAATGCCACAATCTTACACTCCTTACCACCGGGTAGCTTTCTGATCTGCTTCATCGCAGCAATACCATCTAGCTCGGGCATTTGAATATCCATCCAGATCAAATGTGGGTGCCACTGTAGATACTGCTCAACCCCCTCTATCCCATTAACTGCCTCTCTAATAC
>JABGQL010000159.1:3900-6915 GCA_018648825.1 Gammaproteobacteria bacterium | reverse complement strand
ACCCCTACCAGTGACGCAGTAAGTAGACCGATCCAAGCCATATCAGTGGATTCTGTTAACCCCTCTCGTGCAACTTCGACTTCTTTCTTGATAACCTCTCGCAGCAAATAGATGGCTGCACCGATTTTCTCTGAAGAGAGATTGATGTCAAGCACGGCTTGGCGCTCCTGCTCTTCAAGCTGGTCAATCACTGGGACTACATAACCTACGATGGCATCGAGTTGTTTCTTTGCGCCCCCCACCAGCATAAAGCTGCCCCACTCGTAATGAGAGATTTTCTCCTTGCCTTTTGCTTGGTTGATTTTGGAAGCAAATTCAAAAAGTTTCTGCTGGGTAACCGCATAGGTATCCAGTAGCTTTTTAAGTGCTTCATCATCAGTTTCATACTCACTACTCCAGCGAATATAGTCACTCTCCTCTGTCTTCATACTCTTTTTGAAGGAGGCATTAATTTTGGCAGAGAGCTCCAGCGCATCCAGCCAGTCATTTAGCTCAATTCGCTGTTGCAGGATAAAGCTCTTAAGGTCCATTTCACGCTCATTGATCTGGAAGCGGAAAGGGATCCTCTGATCATGTACATCAATGAGCTGCTGTTTAACCTCATTGAACTCCTCATACAGGGCACTTACTCTTTCCAGCTTGTCGGCAATGGTGTCTGCATGCTCCATGTTCTCAACCAAGCTATAGACATTGATGTTTTCCTCATCAATACTCTCTAGCAGAAACTCGGCCTGCTCCTCATCAAAGTTGAGGACATAGTCTCGAGAGAGAGATGGAGTGCTCTACAGACATCATCAGGCGAAGAGCATGCTCTTCTAACGGTTTTTTGTTATCCAGCACCTGATCGGTGGTCTTTGAAATCTGTTCGACCAAGAAGATACCCGCACCACCCGTTAGCAGTAGCAGCAGTGCGACACTCAAAAAGCCCGACAATAACCGTCCGCGTAGTTTCAATTTCATCAGCCAAACCAACCTTATTGATTTTAGTACGTAATAAATGTGAGTATCTCTAACATCAGAGTATAGCGATTGATTACTCTATCACCACATAACTCATATCAAATATTACAAATTTAATAGCTCATATTTAAAACCATCATAAAAGGACGTTTTGACAAGCATCTAGGGCTGGCGGATTACTGCGGAGACAATACCCAAAATTTTCACATCTTCATTGCGCAGATAAATCGGAGCCATTGATGAGTTGGCCGGTTGCAGCCGTACCCCATGCTGTTCAATATAGAGCTTTTTCAAGGTGACCTCTTGATCATTGATCATGGCCACAACAGATTGTCCGTTGGCTGCACTCTCTTGTCGCTCAACAACAATCACATCCCCATCCTGGATATTGTCTTCGATCATTGACTCACCCACCACACGTAGTGCATAGGTATCTTTTCGCACCATATTGGCAGGGACTGAAATGGTCTCCTGCACCTCTATCGCCTCAATCGGTAGCCCAGCGGTGATTCTTCCCAATAGAGGGATATCAACCAATGACTCAGCAATAAATGGTTCTTCTTTGAGGTTCTCCCCCCAGACAGGCCGCCCCTGTTTTGGGGTTAATAGGTGTAGATTTGAATTCATGGGTAATCTCCTCTTGTTCTTTGTTTGTTTTCCAGATATCATAACAAAACAAAAAGAGAACACCAGCATTTTTTGCCTGACAACCGCTTGAGGAGAAACACCCCATGAGACACTCTTTAACCCGCAAACAGCGCGAAGTACATCAATACCTGCTCGACCACCAAGAGGAGTTTAATGATGCCCCTCCCACTCTGGATCAACTCTGTCAGCATCTTGGGTTGAAGTCGAGAGGCTCCCTGCACAAACATATCCATGCACTGATTGATGAGGGGCTACTCGAACCTATTGAGGGGTTACATCGCGGTATTCGGCTCAAGCAGCAGAAAGAGCCTGAGAGCAGTACGGCAGAGCAACTTCCGTTTGTTGGACGAATCGCAGCGGGGTTACCGATTGAGGCCATTGAAGATGCCGAGACTATTGAGGTCCCACCTCAACTTAAAACAGCAAAGAGCTGTTTTGTATTGCAGGTTGATGGAGACTCGATGATAGAGGCTGGTATTCTAGATGGAGATTATGTGGTCATCGAACAACGTAACAGCGCCCGTAATGGAGAGGTGGTGGTTGCCCTAATTGAGGGGCAAGAGGCGACCTTGAAGACCTTGGAACAGCGCCCCAACGAGGTTGTGCTTCACCCTGAAAATAGCAGCATGTCACCGATGCATTTTACAACCGACCAAGTACAGATTCAGGGTGTACTGGTTGGGCAGATGCGCAGCTATCAATAGCTCACATAAAAAAGCCGCCCCATGAAGAGGGGCGGCTTTTTGTATAGCAGTAGCTCTTTGCTACTTTATTGTGCAGGTGCTGCCTGTGCTGGAGCCGTCTCCTCTACGGGTCGTGTTGGATATCGGTTCTCCAGTGGCGGGAGCTCTTCCAGTGGAGCCAGCTCTTTCAGTGGTTTCAGCGGTCTCATCTTACGAGGAGCGGGCTGCTGCCCCCATCCCTGCTGTTGAGGCATTGCCCAAACACCTGGATTACCGCCATTACCCCAGCCACCACCATTATTCCATGGCATACTGTTTCCACCACCCCATGGTGCGCCACCCCAACCCTGTTGCGGGCCGTTTCCACCCCAAGGTGAGTTCCACCCTTGTGGACCACCCCACTGGTTACCGCCACCGCCCCAAGGAGCACTCCAGCCATTAGGGTTCCAACCTCCGGGGGCGCCCCAGTTTCCACCGCGGTTTCCCATGTTCCCCATATTCATATTGTTAGGCATTCCCCAAGAGCTGGGGCCGCCCCAATTCATACTGCTGGGACCATTGGGCATCCCCCCCCAATTGTTGCCCTTCATTGGGCCTCTCATATCATCAAAATTGAATGCGTGAGCAGCAGTCGCCATTGAGGCGGCAACACCAAATAGCAGTGAGAGCGATACTTTTTTCATTATTGTCTTCATACTCCAGTTCCACAGTGGTTGTTTAGGGC
>JABGQL010000159.1:0-3800 GCA_018648825.1 Gammaproteobacteria bacterium | reverse complement strand
GCAGATACAACGGGTTTGAGGTGTTTATGGGAAATCATTCCGTTGAATGACTTGACACAACCCATCAATCCTACAAAAATGGGGTGTATTCCATATTTAATGATACCTAAACAGGGGGAGTTCCAACGATGAAAAAGAGCCTAATTTCTGCAGCCATTGCCGCTGCACTGATGATTTCAACCAGCGCCAGTGCCAGCTGGTTTGGTGGTAATAACAACAACTGGGGCGGTTACGATGATAACGACTGGCCTGAGTGGACCCCCATGTACTGGATGGAAGAGATGATGGATGAGTGGGACAATAACGATGATGAGGACTACTATCGCTATGGCGGTGGTAACGGTTATTCCCCTCGTTATGGTTATGGCGGTTATGGTGCCCCTATGCCTTATCCTCAACAGATGCCGGCCATGCCCTACAACCCAATGCAGCAGATGCAACGTTATGCGCCTGCAGCACCTTACTCTAACTACATGCCTCCTGAGGCACCGCGTTCTCCCGCACCTGCAGCACCCACTGAATAACAACATTTAGCTATAGCTGTAATTGCACACTAAAAAGGGCTGGCCGAGTAACTCGACCGGCCCTTTTTTCGTGTAGACTTCGCACCTCATTTTTTAGTCAGGATTTTTTAGCATGTGGTTTAAAAACATCACCCTTTTTCAGCTTACCCACCCCTTCCGCGTCTCTGTTGAGTCTCTGGAGGAGAAGCTGTCTGAACGTAGCGCCCGCAAATGTGGTCCTCTGGAGATGTCCACCATCGGTTGGGGTGCTCCACTACCCAATGGCACCGCACTCACCCTCTCTACCGAAGGGTGCATCCTGATTGCAGCCAGAAAGACGGAGAAACTACTTCCGGCAACGGTCGTTCGCGAGGTGCTGGATGAGCGCATTGCGGAGATTGAGTCTACTGAGGCGCGTGATGTTCGTGGAAAGGAGAAGCAGCGGTTACGAGATGAGGTGACAGTTGAACTGTTACCCCGCGCCTTTACCCGCTCTCGAACTACTTATGCGCTGATTGACCCGGAGAATGGTTGGTTATTGATCGATACCGCCAGCCGCCCCCGTGCAGAGGAGTTGACGGTACTGCTACGTGAATCCTTGGGCTCACTGGAGATTACCAACCCAGAACCAGAGACCTCTCCAGCTGGGGCAATGACCCAGTGGCTGTTCCACGGTACACCACCTGCCGGTTTCACTATTGATGATGAGTGTGAGATCCGCGAGAACGATGAGCCGGGCGGTACTATTCGCTGTAAGAATATCGATATCACCCAGGGGGCCGTGCGTAAACATCTAGAAAATCAGGCACAGGTTGTGAAGTTGGCGTTGAGCTGGAATGACCGTATCTCTTTTATCTTTGATCAGGAGTTCACTCTGCGCCGTATCAAACCGCTGGAGGTAATTGATAACCTGCGTGAGGAGAATGATGATCTGGATGCTGAGGTGCTTTTTGTCGCAGATATGATCTTGTTCCAAGCGGAGGTTCGGGGGCTGATTAAGCGACTACTGGAGATCCTTGTTGTAAAATAACAGCTGTTGCCGCTTTACGATTCGAGTAAACGCTTAGTCAGCAGCTCCACTTGATCACGCAGTTGCGCCGCCTCTTCAAACTCAAGGTCACGCGCATGGGTATACATCTGCTTCTCTAGTGTTTTGATCTCTTTCTGTAGCACCTTGGGATCATCCCCACTGTAGATGGCGGGCTCCTCCGCCACTTTGCGCTTACGCCCACGACTGCCGGCACCGGGCACCACCTCCAACATGTCGGCAACTGATTTACGGATGGTCTGTGGGGTAATGTCATTCTCTAAGTTGTGCTCAATCTGTTTGTTACGGCGGCGCTCCGTCTCTTCCATTGCCCGCTCCATTGAGCCAGTGATCTTCTCTCCATAGAGAATGGCCTTGCCATTAACGTTACGGGCTGCACGGCCAATGGTCTGGATCAGGGAGCGGTCGGAGCGTAGAAAGCCCTCTTTATCGGCATCCAGAATCGCTACCAGTGAGACCTCTGGCATATCCAGCCCCTCTCTCAGTAGATTGATCCCCACCAGCACATCAAACTCTCCCAGCCGTAGGTCTCGAATAATCTCTACCCGCTCCACGGTATCAATATCGGAGTGGAGATAGCGCACCGCCACCCCATGTTCATCCAAGTAGTCACTCAGATCTTCGGCCATACGCTTGGTCAATGTGGTCACCAAAACCCGCTCTTGTACCGCCACCCGTTTGTGAATTTCACTCAGTAGATCATCCACCTGTGTGGTTGCAGGGCGCACCTCAATCAGCGGGTCTAGCAATCCAGTGGGGCGCACGACCTGCTCCACTACCTCTCCATCCACATGCTCCATCTCATAGCTTCCCGGGGTTGCAGAGACATGGATCATCTGTGGGGAGAGACGCTCGAACTCATCAAACTGCAGTGGGCGGTTATCCAGCGCAGAGGGGAGACGGAAGCCATGCTCCACCAGTGTCTCTTTGCGTGAACGATCCCCTCGGTACATACCTCCAATCTGCGGCACAGTGGCGTGACTCTCATCGATCACCAGTAGTGCGTTGTCCGGTAGATAGTCCATTAGTGTTGGTGGTGATTCCCCCGGATCACGGCCAGAGAGATAGCGGGAGTAGTTTTCGATACCGGAGCAGTAGCCCAGCTCTAGCATCATCTCAATATCATATTTGACACGCTGCTCTAGCCGCTGCGCCTCAACCAGTTTATTGCGCTCACGTAGTTGCTCTAAGCGCTCCTTCAACTCCTCTTTGATCTGTTCAATGGCATCAAGAATTTTTTGTCGCGGGGTAACGTAGTGGCTTTTGGGGAAGATGGTAATGCGTGGAAGCTGATCTGATACATCACCCGTTAGTGGGTCAAAGCGGGAGATCCTCTCGACCTCTTCATCAAACAGCTCAATTCGTACCGCCTCGCGCTCCGAGTCTGCGGGAAATATATCGATAATCTCCCCGCGCACACGAAAGGTGCCTCTCTGTAGCACGGCATCATTACGGGTGTACTGCAGCTCTGCCAGGCGGCGTAATACAGAGTGTCGATCAATTAGCTCTCCACGCGAGACGTGCAGCAGCATGCTGAGGTAGGATTTAGGGTCTCCCAATCCATAGATCGCAGAGACGGTTGCAACAATAATTGAGTCATCACGTTCTAACAGTGCCTTGGTGGCTGAGAGCCGCATTTGCTCAATGTGCTCATTGATAGAAGCATCCTTCTCAATAAAGGTGTCGGTGGTCGGCACGTAGGCCTCTGGCTGGTAATAGTCATAGTAGGAGACAAAATACTCTACCGAATTATTGGGAAAGAAGGCCTTCATCTCCCCGTAGAGTTGTGCCGCCAAGGTTTTATTGTGGGCCATCAATACCGTCGGGCGCTGCGCCCGTTCTATCACATTGGCAATGGTATAGGTCTTGCCGGAACCGGTCACCCCTAGCAACACCTGATGGGCCAGCCCATCTTCTAACCCCTCAAACAGTGCATCGATTGCGGCAGGTTGATCACCTGCGGGTTGGTACTCAGAGACCAGTTGTAGGGGGCGTTCACTCATCGGCTTGCTCATTGGGTGCAGAATTACAGGGAGTACAGTATAGTATGTCGGTTTTTTTCGATCACATTTTTCAGGAGCTTCCGCCTTGGCGATCTCACTATCCAACCGGGTTCAGCGTGTAAAACCCTCCCCTACCCTCGCAATTACTGCATTGGCAGCACAATTGAGAAGCGAAGGAAAAGATATCATCGGCCTTGGTGCTGGTGAGCCAGATTTTGATACCCCAGAGCATATAAAGCGCTCTGC
>JABGQL010000057.1:33934-45161 GCA_018648825.1 Gammaproteobacteria bacterium | reverse complement strand
AAGCAGCCAGACTGATACCCGCGAGGGGAAGTAGGTCGTTTTAAGCTCGCTTACGGCATGGTTGTGGATGACTCCGGTCGATATGCTCGATTTCTCAGAGAGTCTGATTGCGATACCACTCTTCTTCTCCAACTTCCTTTTTTACTCAGAGAGTGGCTATTTTGATGCTGCGATGGAGATGAAGCCGCTGTTCCATACGTGGAGTTTGGGGGTTGAAGAGCAGTTTTATATGCTGTTTCCGCTGTTGGTGATGTTCCTCTGGAAGTCGGGATTACGTACCTTGGGTAAGATGGTTCTGGTGATTTTTGTGGCTAGTCTGGTTATGGCGCAGTGGTCTATTCAGATTGAGAGAATGTTTGCCTTTTTTATGTTGCCTACCCGCATGTGGGAGATGTCTCTAGGGGTTGGGGTTGCGCTGATTGAGTTGAACAAGAAGACCCCTGTTTTTGGGGATGTGATAAAGAATTTGGCGGGTGTCACAGGGCTGCTTTTGATTGGTTGTGCGATTGTACTGTTTGATAAGAGTAGTCCTGTTCCTGGTTACTATGCACTGCTGCCAACCGTGGGTACCGCCCTGATTATTTTGTTTACACATGACAGCTTTGTTGGGCGATTGATTGGGAATCGGCTGTTTGTGGGGGTTGGACTGGTCAGCTATAGCGCTTATCTTTGGCATCAGCCGCTGTTCGCTTTTTTGCGCATATACCGTTTTGGTGATACCAAGGTGGGGCAGTATGCCAGTGCAATTCTGATCACCTTCTTATTGGCGTTTCTGACTTGGAAGTTTGTGGAGAGACCCTTTAGAGATCGATCCACCATAAGTCTGCGTAGGGCCATGGTGGTTTTCCTGATTTCTGGAGGTATGTTAGTTGGCATCGGTGTTACGGGGGTGCTTACCCATGGGTTTGAGCAAGCGTATGAGTCGAGGTTATCGGCAGAAGAGCGGCTATTCTTAAAGAATGCCAAAGAGATCTCAGGGCTGAGGAGTAGTGGAGAGAGCGGAGTTGCTTTCCCCAGCTGTTTTATTGGATATAGTGAAAGTGAGCAGTTCTATAAAACATTCAAACGTTGTGTAGAGGAGTTTGGCCCAGCAACGATATTGATGGGGGACTCCCATGCTTCCAATGTAAAAAGTGCGCTGGCCTCTACGGGAAAGTATGAATTTCTGGTCTCGGTAGGAGGACGCCATTGCCACCCTTATCACCATTATGAGGTGGACCCAGATAGCACCTGTGACTTTGAGCAGATTGCAGATTTCCTCAAGCGGGAATCATCCAGTATCAAATTTATGATTTATAACCAACTGGGCTCCTACTTTATTCTCGATGAGGAGAGCGATACGCTAAACCATAAAAGTGTCAGCTATGCTCAGAGTGGAAAAATGGTGGTGGCTGAGCAGAAGATAGATCGTGTAGTCGAGTACTTCAGCGAGATTGCAGAGCAGATCAATGTGGTGTGGCTCGCCTCTTGGATTGAGCCGCGTTACCCGATGCATCATCCCCGAAAGATGATTACATATGGCATCGAAGGGTTAGACTATATCCCCAATGTGGTGCAGATGTTTGTGCAGGTAGACCAGACTATTGCGCAGAAAATAGCGGATCGAGACTCCAAGATAGGTTATGCAGAGCTTTATGATGCCCCCTCAAACAGAAACTTTATCTCTCTGTTTGAAGGGGAGTGTGTGGCGTTTAATGATAAGGACCACCTAAGCCAATGTGGGGAGAAGATTGCGGGGCCGATTTTTGACCGAAAGATCAAGGAGGTGCTGCAGTCGTTGCAGTAGCATCTTCAGTGTTACTCCTCTTCCCGCACCCAATGCCCCGACTTCCCCCCCTTCTTCTCTGTCAAGCGCACACCACCCATCTCCATTCCGCGATCCACTGCCTTACACATATCATAGATCGTCAATAGCGCAATCTGCGTGGCCGTCAACGCCTCCATCTCTACGCCGGTCTGCCCACGGGTCTCAACGGTAGTTTGACAATAGATCGCGTTGCTCTCTGGTTGTGGAGTCAGCTCAATCTCCACATGGGTCAACGCCAATGGGTGGCACAGTGGAATCAGATCAGCGGTTCTCTTTGCAGCCATAATGCCAGCAATCCGAGCAATTCCCAGTACATCCCCCTTTTTATGGTCCCCTTGCATGATCTTCTCTAGTGTCGCAGGGAGCATGCTGATCTGTCCCTCAGTGACTGCAATCCGCAGGGTTATATCTTTGGTGCCAACATCGACCATATGGGCCTCACCAGAGGCGTTGAAGTGGGTTAATTCGCTCATTGATCTGAATCCTTGTGAATCTTTGCAGAAAAGGGGAGACTACCATTTTTACCGCTATGGATGAGAGAAGGAAGATGATACAGGTTCGTTTTTTTGCCAGTCTACGAGAAGAGATGGGGCGAGAGGGTGCCGAGGTTGCGGCAACTGAAGCCACGACCATTGGAGAGGTGTGGGAGAGGGTGGCTGATGGAAAAACCCGCCCAGCCAACCTGCTGATGGCGAAAAATATGGACTATTCCGATGCCGATACCCCCGTTAGTGATGGGGATGAGGTCGCCTTCTTTCCTCCGGTTACGGGGGGATAAGGCATGAAGATCGAGATTCGAGAGCAGCCTTTTGCCCCTTGGGAGGCGATCAGCACCTACGAAAAAGAGGTGCTAGATGCGAAACATGCGGGCCAATATGGTGCCGCCACCGTCTTCTCTGGCACCATGCGTGAGTTCAATGAGGGGGATGGTGTTACCGGGATGCTACTGGAGCACTATCCGGGGATGACTGACCGTTATCTGGAAAAGATCTCTGAAGAGGCGGCTGAACGCTGGGAGATTCTGGATACCCTGATTATCCACCGCGTAGGGGTAATGATGCCCAATGACCCTATTGTGCTGGTGGCTGCGTGGTCAGCCCATCGAGGGGAGGCGTTTGCCGCTGCACGTTACCTGATTGAAGAGCTGAAATCTCGCGCCCCATTTTGGAAGAAAGAGCAGCTCGATGAAGGAGAGCGGTGGGTGGCGCATAACACCCCAAGTGACATTGAGTCACTTGAGGTCATCTAGGGATAACACCCCAAGCGATCCCCATATCTAGCGCATCGTTCAAGTGCTTACTAGAATCATTGATCCCTTCAGGTTGATGATTTGACTCCAAGAAACGGGTTTTTACCAACTTATCCACAGAGTTGTTAACACAACATGTAGTGGGTCGTAATGCACTGATCACACTATATGTTGGGATTTTTATCCCCCGTATAAGGGTTTTTCTCTTCCTATTTTTGCCCAATTTGTCTATAGTGTCGCGCGTATTCCTACACTAGGAATACCGATGCAGGTGTTCACAGGGAGTGGTGTTTTTGCCCTGCAAAATCAAATTTTTTCTCAATCAAAGGGAAGAATTTCAAGGAAGAGTCTAAGGAGAGTAAAGAGATGGCTGATCTATTTTCAGAAGAGTGGATGAAGGGCTTCATGAATGAGTGGAATAACGAGTCTGAGTTGACCAGTGCGTTGGCTGAGATCGATTTCAACTCCGTGATTGCCTATGGCATACAGGGTGAAGATCAACCTCGTGGTGTGCTGACTGTCGAGAAGGGGCAGGCAACCGCTGCAGGCGGTTACAATGGTGAAGAGATGAACTGGGACCTTCGTTGTTCTGAAGATCACTGGAACAAGTGGCTCAACAAGGCACCAGGGATGATGGGGCTGGGAACTGCCTACACTACCGGTAAGTTGAAGTTTGCTGTCGGTGACTACGGCGCAATGGTTAAAAATCCAAAAATGGCGGGTCCATTTATCAAGACCTTCTCCGTAATGGGTCGCGTCTAAAGTAATCCCAGTAGTCCTCCCCTCATCGGCATAGGTTGGTGAGGGGAACAAGAATTCAGTTAACTGCGAAGAGAATCATAAATAATGATGCTATCGAAAAATATCATTTCCACGGTGGCAGCACTCGCTGTGGGCTTCTATGTTGTTGCAGATGAAGCTCCGGCAGGCACCGAAGGCAATAGTGGTGCACCATCCACCGTGTTGGGGCAGGTCATCACTATTGGTTCTGCACGTACCGGTGTCAGTGTCACCTTGGGTGGCAGCATTGTCCCCTATAAGATGGTGACCTTGAATGCCGAGCTACCCGGCAGCATCGAAAATATCGCAGGTAAAGAGGGAGATCGCTTCGATGAAGGCGAAATCCTGGTAAGGATTGATGATGATACCCTGCTGGCTAAACGTCAGGAGGTTGAGGCGCAGCGCCATATTGCTGAAGCGGCGCTGAGAAATGCCGATGTTCAGCTCAACAAGACCATCGTATCCCCAAACTATCAGGGTGATGCAATGATGGGTGGGCTGCCTAGCATGATGAGCATGTTCACCGATCCCATGCGCTCCTCCGGTTTTGGAGATGGCGATCCCGATTTTGAGCGCTACTCCAATATCTACTCCTCGCAGACGCAGGTCGAGTCGGCGCAGGCCTCAGTGGTTCAGGCAGATGCACAGCTCAAACAGCTCGATGCGCAGATCCGTAACGCCAAGTCGATCGCCCCCTTCACTGGGGTCATCATGAAGAAGATGGTAGAGGTCGGTGATACCGTACAGCCTGGACAGCCACTGGTGGAGTTTGCTGACCTAGACCGTCTACAGCTGCAGGTCGAAGTACCAGCACGTCTGGTTGCAGGGCTGAAAGAGGGGATGATGATGCCCGCCAAACTGGATGTCGGTGGTGTTCGCCTTGAGGTGCGTGTGGCGCAGATCTACCCCAGTGCAGATATGAAGCGTCACAGCGTGACCGTCAAATTTGATCTGCCTAAGGGCAGCCCCGCTGCACCCGGCATGTACTCTGAGATCATGATCCCAGACCTGCAGGCCCATGTCTCCAGCTTTCCTGTGGTGCCTACCTCTTCACTGTTGTGGCGCGGTACGCTGCCAGCGGTGTTTATCCTTGGGGATAACGGTGAGCCAGAGCTGCGCGTAGTGCGTGTGGGTGAGTTGGTCGACAACAAGCATGTCACCATCCTCTCAGGATTGGTTGTGGGTGAGCAGCTGGTTGTCTCCCCATCCGCTACCGGATGGAGTTCCGGCAGTGCCAATCAGCGCTTTTAAGGTCACATTTTAGGTCTATATAGTTATGAGTACTCAGGAAGAGAACCCGATACAAGATCAGCCGGATCAGTTAAATCAACCAAGTCAGCCTCCGCAGGAAGCGTCCTCATTGGGGTTGGCTGGTGGTATGGCCAAGGCGTTTATCCGCTCCCCACTCTCACCACTGTTGCTGTTTGCAATGTTGGCGATGGGGTTCCTTGGGTTGATGATGACCCCGCGACAGGAAGATCCACAGATCTCGGTACCGATGGTCGACATCTTTGTACAGGCTCCCGGTGTCCATGCAGAGCAGCTCTCCGGTCTGGCGGTAGAGCCACTAGAGCTGATCATGAGCGAGATCCCCGGTGTTAAGCACGTCTACTCTGCAACGCAGCGTGGGGGCGGGGTAGTGACTGTACAGTTTGTGGTCGGGGAGAAGGTGATCCCCTCTCTGGTGAAGGTTTATAACAAACTCGCATCCAATCGTGACCGTATTCCCCCCGGCGTGGGCGAGCCGCTGGTGAAAGCAAAGGGCATTGATGATGTCCCCATTGTGGATCTGACCCTCTGGTCGGATGAGGTGGATGACAGTGCGATGCGTGCGCTCTCCACCGATGTGCTGCATATTCTAGAGACCATCCCCAATACGGGTGAGGCCTTTATTGTCGGTGGACGACGTACGCAGGTGCGTATTGAGGTGATGCCAGAGCGTCTCTCCGGTTTTGGGATCAGTCTCGATCAGGTCTCTAATACCATTCGTAACGCCAATGGTGAAAAGGTGGCAGGCAGTGCAGAGGCGGGTAATCTCAACTTTAAGATCTATACTGGCTCCTTCCTCCATACCGCCAAGCAGATCGCCAATCTGGTAGTGGGTGTGCATAACGATATGCCAGTTTACGTGCGGGATATTGCCAGTGTCTACCAAGGGCCGGAAGAGGCCAAGGGGATGGTGGAGTTCTATTCCGGAAACCACTATGTGGGTGACAAGAGATCCAGTGGTTACCCCGCAGTGACCATCGCTATCGCCAAGAAGCAGGGGAGTAATGCGGTACCAGTCGCCAACGCGATCCTCGCCAAGGTTGAAGAGCTGAAGGGGACCCTGATCCCCTCCAATATCCAGGTCGATGTCACCCGTAACTACGGGGCTACGGCAAAAGATAAAGTGGATGAACTGCTGTTTAAGCTGGTGGTTGCAACACTGGCGGTAACCGTACTGATCTATATGAGTCTGGGCTGGCGTCCCGCGTTGGTGGTCACCATTGTGATCCCCGTGGTGATCCTATTGACGGTGTTTGCCGCCTTTATGCTCGACTACAGTATCAACCGTGTGAGCCTGTTTGCACTGATCTTCTCCATCGGTATTCTGGTGGATGATGCGATTGTGGTGGTGGAGAACATCTACCGTCGCTGGTTGATCAACAACGATACCGATGAAGATACCGCCATCGATGCCACCCGTGAAGTGGGTAACCCCACCATCCTCGCAACCCTGACCGTGATCGCAGCGCTGCTGCCGATGGGTTTTGTGACCGGAATGATGGGGCCCTATATGGCACCGATTCCCGTACTGGGTTCAGCCGCAATGGCCTTCTCCCTGTTTGCCGCCTTTATCTTCACCCCTTGGTTGACGATGAAGTTGCGTCCCTCGATGAAGGCATTGAAGGCTGCAGAGATTAAAGAACACAAGTCACAAGAGCGCATCGGCCGCATCTATGAGGGGCTGATTCGTCCCATGGTTGAGAACCGCTTGCTGGGTTGGGTGGTCTTGCTGCTGATTATCGGAAGCTTTTTTGCCTCGGTATCACTCTTCTACACCCACGGTGTAAAGACCAAGATGCTGCCGTATGACAACAAATCTGAATTTGATGTGATGATTCGCATGCCAACGGGGACGGCTCTGCCCGTCACCGCTAATACCGCACGCAAGATGGCGGCTGAGATTGAGAAGGCGGTACCCGAGTCAGTAGCACTGCAGACCTACACCGGAGTTGCGGCACCATTCAACTTCAACGGTCTGGTGCGTCACTACTACCTGCAAGAGTACCCTTGGATGGCAACCATCTCGGTGCAACTGGTGCATAAGAAAGATCGTAAGCGCAGCAGCCATGAGATCGCGCTGATGGTACGTGATCTACTCCAGCCGATTGCCGCCAAGAGCGGTGCGCGGGTTACCGTGGCTGAGGTGCCGCCTGGCCCACCTGTACTGCAGTCTGTAGTTGCTGAGATCTATGGCCCGGATGCCAAGACCCGTCGACAGGTTGCAGCGGGTCTGACCGATATCTTCAAGAGCTCCGAGATCATGGAGGATGTGGATAACTATATGAGTGACCCACATCAGGTGCTCCACTTTGTGGTCGATACCGAGAAGGCGAACCGTCGTGGTATCTCCGTTGCTACTATCAACCGCAACTTGTCGATGGCGATGGGCAGTATGCCGCTGGGGGATGTCAAGCAGGGTAAGACCCGCGAGCCTACACTGATCACTCTGGAGGTGCCGCTGGCGGTACGTTCACAGATCAGTAACCTCTCTGATCTGCCGATTCCAACCATGGATGGACGCGATACAGTATCACTCAGTGAGCTGGGACACTTTGAGACCTATATGGAGGATCCGGTGATCTACCACAAGGATCTGCGTGCCGTAGAGTATGTGGTCGGCGATGCGGTCAACGACCTGCCTGCACCACTCTATGCGATGTTTGATCTGGAGCGGATTATGGCCGAGCGGGATTTCCGCGGCCCGCAGGGTGAGTTGATTAAGGGGGGGTGGATCTCCGCTCCGGAAGAGACCTTCAAGTCTGGCTTCAAGTGGGATGGAGAGTGGCATGTCACCTACGAAACCTTCCGTGATATGGGGATCGCCTTCGGTGTAGCGTTGATCCTGATCTACATTCTGGTGGTATGGCAGTTTGGTAACTTCATCATTCCGCTGGTGATTATGGCACCCATTCCCCTGACCATGGTCGGTATTGTGCCAGGGCACTGGGTTATGGGGGCAGAGTTTACTGCAACCTCGATGATCGGATTTATCGCACTGGCCGGTATCATCGTACGTAACTCGATTCTGTTGGTGGATTTTGCGCAGCTGGAGTTGCGCTCAGGGAAGGATCCCATCTCCGCAGTGATCGACTCTGGTAAGGCGAGAATGCGCCCCATCATTATCACCGCGTTTGCGCTGGTGGGTGGATCGAGTGTTATTCTGACTGATCCAATCTTCCAAGGGATGGCGGTCGCACTGCTGTTTGGTGTGGTGGTCTCCACCCTGTTGACCTTGATCATTATCCCGCTGGGTTGTCTGAGTGCAGGAGATTCACTCTATCCAGAGGATATGATGGAAGAGGTGAAGAGTAAGCAGATTGCCCCTGTTGAATCGCAGTCGTAGTGTAAGAGTGCGATAGTGGAATAAAAGATAAGAGTAGCAGACCTAAATTGGACGAAAGGAATCATCGAATGAGTCAGCAAATGAATCAGCCAAAAAGTGTAATCAAGCGTGTTGTGAGAGTTGGGTTCTGTGCCGGATTGAGCATCGCCTCGATGGGAGCTATCGCCGACCAAGGGTGGAGTGCACCTGCGCCGATGGGACCCTATGGCGGTCACTTTGACTTTGGCGTGCCGGCAGCCGCTGAAGATCAGGCCAGCGCACAGCAGACACCTCAAGTGGGTTATGCGGTCTATCAGCAGCAGGATGAGTTGCCCGTGATCAACGCCTCCTATGCGCAGCCAGCATCCCCTTCGTTGGCGGATTTCTCGCAGAATGAGTTGGGTATGATTGACTCTGGCTGGAGCCTAGAGACGCAGAGTGAAGCCGATCTGGTAGCACCACAAGCCGGCTCAAATCAGAACGACATCTGGGCCTTAGGAGAGATTCAGGCTGAAAAATTACCTGCGTTAGGAAAGCAGCCGGTTGAGGTTGCAGCGGTTGCAGAGCATGCGTTACAGCCTTGCGTGGTAGCAGATGAGTCAGAAAAAACACGGATGAACTCCACACAGACACCATTCCAGGAGGCGGTGCTAGATGAGTTTGAGCACGGTACGCTAGATATGGATGCGGTTGCCCGTGAGGCGGACCAGCTATCCAATGTGGAGGAGCGTGAAGCACAGCGCTGGAGCCGTGCCCCTGCCCCCGCTTACTTCCCAGCCTATATGCCAGATTATGCCTTGGGTGTTCGTCGAGCGAATGCGATGGACCCATTGGCGCTGATTCCGCAGATGCGCAACCCTGTCCAATATTTTGGCTTCGAACAGCAGTAAGCTCGCTGTTCCATCAGCAGGGTTAGCACTCCTGCTGATGTTGTTCTCTGCGTCAGTCTTGGCGTTGACCGAGTTTTCTGCCGATGTCACCTATCTGGATGCTGCACAAACCCCTCAGTTGTATGGTCGTCTCTACGTGAGTGATGATGCCATTCGTGAAGAGCGTTATCGTGGCGTGAATCAAAAACCATACGAGGTAAAGATCATTGATCTGTTTCGTGGGGTGACCTTGAGAATTGATCTGCAGCGAGGTGAGTATCAGCAGCTGGATGAAGTGGTGACGATGCCACGCAATCCGGCACAGTTTTGTGCAGAGGCTCCACTGCTCTCCTGTGGTTTCCTGCAGAGAGAAGTGTTACAGCAGCGGGCAGTTGAGCGTTGGGCTGCAGAACTGGGTTTTTCTGGTTTAAGTCTCGAGATCACCGCTTGGTATGATCCTGAGATCCAATATCCAGTGCGCCTACAGATGAGCGATGGAGAGACACTGCAGCTGAGTAATGTTGAGGTGGGGCGACTCCCTTCAGCGACCTTTTCGCTCCCATTTGATCTACGCAGGGTGGCAAAGTTAGAAGGTATTGCTGTGGATAATTTCTCTCTCTGGCCATAACACTGTATAATTGATTGCTTCTAGGTTGTTTTTTTCCTCCTCTTCTATCTGGGTACCATGATGAAAGTACTATTCAGGATGCTAGCCTCTATTCTCCCCGGCGTAATTGTTGGATTGGGAGTTATCGCCTATCTGGAACGTGAAACCTTGAAAGAGGAGTGGCTGGCCTACTCTGGGGATGGGCGTACGGAGGCGATAGCTGAGAGAGAGAGTGGTCATCAGTATGAGCTTGCCAAAGTGGAGCCGATCCAAACGGTGCCAGCGTTGCCTCCAATAGAGAAAAAAAGGGATAAAGCGCCTGAAAAAATGGAGGCCCCAACGCTCAAAACAGAGCCACCTGTAGTCTTTCAACCGGCAGTACGAACCCCTCCTGACCTGGCTGAAGTGGTTGGCTTGAAGCCTAAGAATGAAACAGTCATTGCGGCAATACCCGAGGAGAAGGCGAATGTTGTGGTTGAACAAAGGCCCAATTCTAATAGGGCGCCGCCAGCCGTAGTTGTCCCAACGACCCGCACCCCAGCTATTGAGATAGAGCGTAAACCTGTGCCGCAGGAGTTCTCCGAAATTCTAGTTGACCAGCTGCCTGTGCTGAATGAAAAGATTGCGACCCTCAGTAAGCCGATTGGTGATCTGGCCAAGCAGTTTGATCCTCGTAATGAGGCGCTGCAGCAGCACCCCGTGAGTGGAAAGGGAGAGCGTGCACAGCCTGATGTTTGGCAGTTGGGGGCGGTAGAGAGTGAGTCTCAGCTACAGTGGTTGTGGAATCGTGGGCGTCAGGCCTTCTGGGAAGGGGACTATGAAGGCGCTGTTGAGAGCTATCGCTCACTGCTGGAGGAGGATACCAAGAATGCAGATGCATGGGGTGAGCTCGGCAATATCTACTATGCTAAGAAAGATTGGGTTCGTGCAGTACGTGCCTTTGGGCGAGCGGCAGCTGCACTTATTGAGGGGGGGAAGGTGGATGAGGCGAATAAAATTATTCGTATAATCCGTTCCATTGACCCGCAACTGGCGGATAAGCTAGAAGCGGATCTTAGTTAAACGTTTATCTTTAATAGCGTTAAAAAAACAGTACGTTAGTAGATTCTAATTTTATACTTTTCTCATTTTTTCTTTGAAAAAAAACGTGCTACAGTCCGCTCTCCAATATAAGTGCAAGGTGTAATATGTCAGAAAAACAACCCACAGAGGTAGCGGCTGAGGCCGCCCCTGTAACCAGTTCTCCACTCTCCACAGATGGAGAAACCATGAATGGGCAGCCACTAGAGCGTTTTGCCAGCTGCTTTGAGAAGAGCGCACGTCG
>JABGQL010000057.1:0-33834 GCA_018648825.1 Gammaproteobacteria bacterium | reverse complement strand
TGAATGGGCAGCCACTAGAGCGTTTTGCCAGCTGCTTTGAGAAGAGCGCACGTCGTTGGGAGATGGTGGTCTATCCTGCGTTGTTTGCGTTCTGCGTACTCTCTATCTATGGCTTCTACATGATCTATCATCTGACTCAGGATATGTCGCACATCGCGCGTAACATTCAGGTGATCTCTACCAGCATTGATCCTTACATGGGGCCGCATATGGCAAGCATGGTTGATGGCATTGAGAATATGTCCAGCAATGTGCAGGTGATGACCCGTAACCTTAACGCCATTGATGGCAACATGGAGGCGATTACCGTCTCTATGGAAGATATGCGCGGTAGTATGCAGCAGATCACCGGGCATACCCAGACACTAGAGCCGATGATGGCGAGTATGGTTAACTTAGATCAGTCTACACAGCATATGGCTAACAGTACCTTCCATATGACCCGTGAGATGGGCTCTATGAATCGTGGAATGTCACCCCGAGGGATGTTCTCCCGCTTTAGCCCCTTCTAAAGAAGAGCAGACCATCCACAAAAAAAGGGCGCCTTAAGCGCCCTTTTTTTGTGGATGGGAGGGGGGGCTTAGAAGGCACCCTCAGCAGCACCATTGATAATATTCTGCATCTTACCAGCGATCATCTTCGCCAGTCTTTGTTGCTCTTCAGGCATCTGCATCATGGTGATCATCGCAGGGTTCATGCTCCACATTCTGACTACGCCATCTTTGCCTTC
Source organism: Gammaproteobacteria bacterium (assembly GCA_018648825.1). Taxonomy (GTDB): domain Bacteria; phylum Pseudomonadota; class Gammaproteobacteria; genus Thiopontia. The sequence goes on along the minus strand of JABGQL010000057.1, from coordinate 33,104 downwards.
AACCACTGCAATACGGCAAGGCATGACGATCACAAAGGCGTCAGAGACATCAGCCAGCAGGGAGGCGGTCTTTGCATCACAGATGTTGTGAATACTCAGATGACGATAAGGGGAGCCCGTCACCTTCTCTACCTGCTTGCTCAGTGGGAACATTGCGACATGCAGAATGCCTTCACTGATTGCTAGCTGCTTGATGGACTCATCCACATCAGCACCTGTAATCCCAGCTTCAACATCGGTTGCAACATAGAGATCATTAAAACCAAAGCCAGCATTAGCCTGAAAAGCGGAGAGAGAGACGCTGAGTGTGAAACCAAGAGCGATAAGAGAACGGAAAACCTTTTTCATGAGTGAGATGAATCCTTTTATTGTTATAGAAAAGCCGCAAAGATTATGATGTTATGCGATTTTACAGGCAGATACAAAGATTTCTGGGAATACTCTATATCCTATAACTAAGGGGAGTAGGTTAAATGGATATGCCGAACAGAATCTCGGTCATTGCTGAAAGGGTATCGCTATCCAACGCAATACCAAATAGCGAGAGGATCAAGATCGCAATACCCAAACCGTAGATGATGCCGGTGGTGGTTGATAGAAACAGCTCCAGTGTTGGAGGGGTCTCCTGATGATTGTTTGGTGAATCCATGACCCCCTTACTCTAAATGCAAAACAGGCGCTGTATAAATACGCAGAATTACGTATTTTTTGGGGTTATTGTCGTGAAATGCCTAAATGTAGGGACACCCCCCCTTTTTTTGCACAGGGGGGGAGGCATTATCTACCAACTTTGATCGCAGCGTGGCCTCTGTCTCTGCTCAAATTTTCTGTGACCCTTTCTCCTCTGCTGCTGTTGGATCGCCTTGAAATCTTCGAGCTGGCTGACCGTTAAGAGTTCAGAGAGAGTGTTGTGCATCTCATTACGCATGGTGCGTCGTTGTTTGCGGTGCTGTCGATGTTTGATGCGCTGTTCTTCAAATAGCTGTTTCAGAGAGGCTGCCTGGGTGTCGCTCAGATCGAGATCAAACTGCAGTCGCTCCATATGGAGTGGGCCGAATGGAGGGCCTCCTGACGGACCGCCGGGCCCCATCGCATAGGCGCTACCGGTAATGAATAGTGCTGCTACAGAGAGCAGCAGGGCTTTCTTGAGGTTCATGGTGTTTCTCCTTACTATTGAGTGGAAACAGGAGAGTGTTTATTGGTTGTCTCTCCTTACCCCATAAGATAGAACGCAACCATGTAGCGAATAGGGAGAGAGTATGAAGAGATTGTGAATGATTTCTCCATACTGACTGCACATTTGATCGTCAAAATCTGCGTAGCCATTCAAATAAGGGGCAGTAACCATGATTGATGCAATCTCTAATGAAGTAGTCGCTATGCATCCAGTGAAGCAACGGATTCTATTCAGTGCCTCTACATAAGTAGGTGCTATAGTCCAAAATATGTTCTCTATTCGCATCAAAATTTGGCACAAACTGTTCTTCGCCATCCTCTTGGTGGTGATGCTGGTCTTGGCGATCAGTATGGTGCTCTCTCGGCTCAGCTTTCAACAGGGCTTTACCCAGTACATTGAAGAGGTGAAACTGAAGCGGCTGGATGGGTTTAGGCTGGCATTGAGTGAGCAGTACCGAGAGCAGAAGAGCTGGGCCTTCCTACAAGAAAACCCCCGCTTGTGGCATCAACTGTTGGTTGAATCCAACATGCTACCGCCGCGACTACCTCGTGGTCCCGATGGCCCTGGATTTGGTAGAAGAGGGGCGGGGCCTCGTGGAGGTGGCCCCCCTTCAGAGCTTGCCGCTGCAGATGAGAGACATCCCCCATCCCCCCCTCGCTTTATGCGGGAGAGGCTTGGTCTGCTAGATGCTGCGCGTGCTCAAGTGATTGGGCCGCCACCCACGACAAAACACCGTCTACTCCCCATTCAGCTGGAGCGGCAGGTGGTGGGCTATCTGACCCTTCGAATCTTTACTCCGCGCCGTACAGAACTGGATCAACAATTTGAGCAGCAGCAATTTGACAACCTATTGCTTACTGCACTGCTCTCACTGCTGATTGCGATCATCGCTGCGCTGCTGCTGGCGCGACTGTTTGTTCGTCCAATCTCCGGTATCGCTAAGATGGCACGTCAACTGACCGCAGGGCAGTTTGAGGTTCGTATCGAAAAAATCAGGCGGGATGAGTTAGGTGACTTAGCTGCGGATCTCAATACACTGGTGGAGACCTTAGAGCAGAACCAGCGCTCCCGTCGCCAGTGGATTGCAGATATCTCCCATGAACTGCGCACCCCACTCACCGTATTGAGAGGGGAGCTAGAGGCGATGGAGGATGGGGTGCGTCCACTCAACCGTGAGTCGATACAGTCTCTATCGTTAGAAGTGAAACAGCTCAAGCGGTTGGTGGATGACCTCTACCAACTCTCACTCTCGGATCAGGGGTCACTCTCCTATGAAAAAGAGCGGGTGTTGCCACTGGAGCTCTTGAGAGGCGTGGCAGAAGGGTTCATCGTCACTATGCAGCAGAGGCAGATTATATTGACGGTGGGTTGTGAAGGGGAGGGGCCACATCTGTTGGCAGACCCCCAGCGCCTGACCCAGCTCTTCACCAACCTGTTAGAGAATAGTCAGCGCTATACCGATGAGGGGGGGGAGGTGAAAGTCCATTGTGAGGTGGGTAGTTCATTACTCATCCATTTTGAAGATAGCGCACCGGGTGTTCCTCCGGAGCTGATCCCCCGTATTTTTGAAAGGCTGTTCCGGGTGGAGGGGTCGCGCAACCGTGACCATGGTGGCTCCGGTTTGGGGCTATCCATTGTGCAGAGTATTGCCAAGGCGCATGGCGGTGAATTGAGAGCAGAGCCATCCTCGTTAGGTGGGCTAACGATTACTCTGCAGTTACCGATTGACCCAAAGAGATAGCACTAGGAGATAGAGCATGAACACAACAGAACCACAGCGCACCGTACTGGTGGTGGAAGATGAAGCCAAGATCGCACAACTGTTACAAGACTATCTGCACAGCAATGGATACGGCACCCACTGGATTGATGATGGCGAGGCGGTGGTGGAGTGGGTGCGGCAGCAGCAGCCCGACCTGATCCTGCTCGATCTGATGCTGCCAGGCAAGGATGGCATCACCATCTGTCAGGAGCTGCGCGCCTTTACCGAGGTACCGATCATCATGGTGACTGCTCGGGTTGAGGAGATCGACCGAGTGCTGGGGCTGGAGATCGGAGCCAATGACTACATCTGTAAACCCTTCAGTCCACGTGAAGTGATGGCGCGGGTCAAGGCACTGTTTCGTACACTGGCCTATCGGCAACAGCTATCAAAGGGGGGTAACAGCACGATTGTGCTCGATGCAGAACGGATGCTGGTTAGCGTATCTGGGCATCTACTGGAGCTAACGGTGATTGAGTTTCGTCTGTTAACGACACTGGTGAATCAGCCGGGCCGCATCTTCTCCCGAGCGCAGTTGATGGAAAACCTCTACGAAGATCGTCGTGTGGTGACCGATCGCACCGTCGATAGCCATGTGAAAAACCTGCGTAAAAAGATTGCTGAACACCACAGTGACCCTGAGATTATCAAGTCGGTCTATGGTGTGGGCTACAAGTTTGAAGAGAGCGCATAAATAACCTCCTTTGAACCGGCAAGAGTAGATGCGACTGTCAGGAATTTATGATCTTGGAGAACTTTACTGCGCTGAACAGCCCCTCTTCTGGGGTTAGTGTGCCACGAATCGCCTCTATAGCACTCTGGCGTTGCTCTTCACTCATATCATCCTCCAGATATTCATCCAGCAGAGAGAATAGCTCTTCCAGAGTCTCTTCATCGATGCTGAGTCCGTGTCAGCCTCGGTAAGGTTGCTTTTGAATCAGCCCAGTTAACATTTTTTGGATAAAGTACAGTGCGTTCTGGGAGTATGAGCAGCAGTTCATGATTTTATGACGGTCGATGCGTTTCTGGCTGTCACCTTCTCCATATTGACTCCACATTTGTGAAACGTATCAGCAATGAAGTGGGGTGATACTTTATCTGTCTGTATTAGAAACGGATTCAATAATTTAAAGTATCAATCAGGAGAAGAGAATGAAAAAAATGACCTTTATGATGGCGATTCCAGCGGCTTTGTTTGGGCTGCTGTCTACCACGGCCTCTGCGGAGGACCTCACCACCTTTACCACCGACCAACTGGTGGAGATGCGTAGCACTGCGCCGACCATGACCGATGAGGAGCGCACTGCATTCCGCGATGAGATGAGAAGTCGGGTCAGTGCGATGACCCCGGAAGAGCGTTCTGTCTTCAGAGACCTCAATAGCAGTCGCCAATCGGCAGACGCAGACAGTGGTCGTGGCAACCGCTACGGCAGTGGAGCTGGGCAAGGGCAGGGCAAGATGACAAGAAGCCGTTTGCGGGATGGTAGTGGTGGCTATGGACGTGGTCGGCGCTAATGGTTGAAAGCGTGGGTGAAGGTTCAGGTCTAACTTTATGACAACCCCCCTCCGCCTCTACAGTAAACAGATAGGGTCACTCATTAGCTTTATTCCAACAAATGATAGTAGACGATTGGGGGCATGCACTGGAGTGGCCTGATGGTTTTGATCTGGGGGGTGATCGCCTCTATGAGGTGGCGCGTGAGCAAGCAGGGCTACCTACTACTGCAAGTTTTAATACTTGGATGGAGTGGATCCATCTTTCTCTCACCAAAGCCGCCAATGCCCTAGGAATGAGCCGTCGCATGGTGGCCCACTACCGCACTGGTAGTCGCCCAATCCCCATTGTGGTCGATCTCGCCTGTATGGGGTGGGAGGCCCTCCATTCAGAGGATTGATTGCCTTCTTTACGAATTGAGAGCCCCTTTTTTAGACTCCTTATTCTCTTCACACTCTATCCATCTTCCCTGCTTATTTTTTGTCGATGATGAACGCTCTTATCAAATATAACCGTTCAGGAGTGAATCATGATCAATTGTCGGGCTGGAGTAATTGGGGTGCTGCTATCCATAGCGCTGAGTGCCTCTGCAGCTGTCTCAGCAACAACCCAAGCAGTCACTATAGAGTGACAGGCTCAAATATCATCGGTTACTCAAGATTACCCCACCACTCCAGCAGCGTTGGAAGCGCTACGTACCCAAGGTAAGAAGCAGGCCGCAGAGGCCGCATTCCGGCTGGCAGGGCATTATGCAGAGCAACAGACGTGGCGACGTGTCGAGCAGTTAATCAGTGAGGCGGTTCAGCTCCACCCCAGCCACATTGGTTATCTACAAGCGGCGACACAGATTGCCTTTGAGCGTAAGAATTACACCTTGGCCAGAGAGTTGTTGTTACGGGCGGTTGAGCAGGCTCAGAGACAACAGGGTAATGACTCCCAACAGTTACTCAATCTAAAGGATAATCTTGCAGCGAGCACTCAGCTACTGGGAGAAGCAGCCTCAACAGAAAAGGGAAGGGGCTATACTGACCCTGAAAAGTTTGAAAGAGATGGATGCAATGGAGAGGAAGGCCGCCTACCAACAAAAACACTTTGTCGAGGGGTGATGTTGAATCGTAGGAAATCAATCAAAGAGCTGAGCTGAATATGCTAAAAACAAGATCAAAATGGATGGGATGGCTGCTTGTTTCTACGCTATTGCAGCCCGTATGGGCAGTAGATAGCGGGCAGGTTGCCTGTTTGGAGCGCATACGGAAATCTCTTGTCCCGCAGCAGGAGAGCCATTCTATGGGCAGGATGGAAATTATCAGGGAGAGCAGCCGAGCTACCGAGATAATGCAGATGGCACGGTAACGGACCGAGTAACAGGATTGGCCTGGTCGAAGGCGGTAGAGCCGCGCAAGGTGTCTCTGCTCGAAGCGAAACGCATTGCTGGAGAGATGGAGTTGGGAGGGTACAGTGACTGGCGAGTACCCACCATCAAGGAGCTCTACACGCTGATTGATTTTCGTGGCTATACCGGATTCTCAGGACGTAGGCAGATGAAGCGTGTACCGAGCAATGCGACTCCCTTTATCAATACCGACTACTTCGATTTTGCCTATGGGGATACAGCATCGGGTGAACGCTATATCGATGCGCAATGGCTCTCCAGTACCGAGTATGTCCATACCACCATGGCTGGAAACCGGACCCTGTTCGGGGTGAATTTTGCCGATGGACGTATCAAGGGGTATGGTTATCAACGTCCTCGTGGGGGAGAATCAGTTTCAAACACATGATGATGGCACCATCACTGATCACAGTAGCGGCTTGATGTGGGCGCAGCAGGATAGCGGAGAGGGGATGAACTGGAAGCAGGCGCTGGCCTATGCTGAATCTTCAACTTATGCGGGCTACAGTGACTGGCGCTTACCCAATGCCAAGGAGTTACAGTACCTCGTCGATTATAGTCGTGCACCGGATGTAACCCAGTCGGCAGCGATAGACCCTCGTTTTCATACCTCCTCAATCACCAATGAGGCGGGGCAGAAAGACTACCCCTATTTTTGGAGTGGCACGACCCATCTGGATGGTCCCAACCCCGGAGGAAGTGCAGTCTATATCGCCTTTGGTCGTGCAACGGGAAAGATGCGTGGACGGGTGATGGATGTGCATGGTGCGGGGGCGCAGCGCAGTGATCCAAAAGTGGGGCAGGGGCAGCCCCAGCTCCAGTTCCGAGGGCCGCAAGGGGATACACTTCGAGTATCCAACTTTGTGCGGTTGGTGCGAGGTGGTGCAGCAGAGAAGAGATCAGTGGAGCCGTCGAGTGATCCCAGGCGTTATCCGAATAAGCTTCAGGGTGTACAGCGTACAACACAAGAGGCTCTCCAGTCACTGCAGTTTCGGAGGTCCAGCCCCCCACAAAAGGGGCGATTTATTCAGCGCCTAGATCGTGATGGAGATGGACGAGTCTCTCGTGCTGAGTTTGATGGCCCAGAGAATCGCTTCGATTTTCATGATGAAAATGGTGATGGTTACCTGAGTGATGCAGAGGCTCCGAAAGGCCCCCCCAGAGGTCGTCGTGGGCCGCCTCGTCGAGGCTGGTAAGGTTGAGGGGGATGAGGGACTGTGGACAGCCTGTAGCTGCCGTCGATTCTAAAAATAGTTGCGGACAACGGCCCCATTTTTTTCTATAGTGCGCCCAGCATTTTAACTGTTCAATTTATGTAAGGAGATATCTATGGCGACTGTTACGCTAAAAGGGAATGAGTGCAATCTGGCGGGCAACGAGATCAGTGTAGGGGCTGTTGCTCCTCAGGTAACCGTTGTTGCATCCGAAGGGTTGGCTGATAAGGTGGTTGGTGGTGCCTCCGACAACGTACAGGTGATCGTTGTCGTACCATCGCTGGACACCCCAGTATGTGCCGCAGAGACTCGCAAATTTAACGCCGAAGCCGCCTCTATCAGCGGTGCAGAGGTTACTGTTGTCTCAATGGATCTGCCTTTCGCTGCGGGCCGTTTCTGCGAAGCTGAGGGTATTGATAACCTGACGGTTACCAGTGACTTCCGTAACAAGGAATTCGCCAACAACTATGGTGTGCTGCTCGCTGATGGCCCCTTGGCTGGCATCACCTGTCGTGCGGTCTTTGTAGTCAATAAAGATGGTCGTGTGACCTACAAACAGATTGTGCCTGAAGTCACCGATGAACCAGATTATGGTGCAGCCCTCGCGGCCGTCACCAGTGCCGGTTCTCTGGGTGTCAGCTGCTGCGGTTCCTGTCAGTAAGCATCCACTAAGCAGAGTTCAATCAGGACAGCCTCAGAGTATGCTCTGAGGCTGTTTTTTTCTATGAAACAGCTTTTTATTAACCTCACCGAAAAACCCCATAAGCTCTTCTTTTTTGGAGGCATGGTCAATGCCATTGTCACCATGTTGGTTCTGCTGTTGCATTATCAGGGGGTGCTCTACAGCAAAATAACGCTATCAAGCGTCCATGCCTATACGCTGATCTTTGCGGTCTTTAGCCAGTTCTTTTTTGGCTTTCTCTGTACCATGTTCCCCCGTTTTCTGGCCACCTCAGAGATCGCTCGTGAGCGATACCTGCCCCCCTTTCTGTTGTTGAATGGTTCGGTCGCCCTATTTACCGTTTCACTCTATTGGGCCTCAGCGCTGACAGTGCTGGCCTCAGCTGGAATGTTTGCCGCCTACCTGATGGTTGGTTGGATACTTTGGCAGCTTTACCAACAGAGCAGTGTGAGTGAACGCTTTGATGTCAACTGGATTCTGATTGCAGTGGTGGCAGGTGCAGTTTCACACCTACTATTCCTGCTGAGCTTTATTGATCCGGTATGGGTCACCATCAATCGCGCGGCAATTGAGAGTGGATTTTTTCTCTACCTCTTCATGCTGATCATTACCCTGAGTCAAAAGATGATCCCCTTTTTTACAGAAGGTAAGGTGGCGGGGTACCAGGCTAACAGAAGCCGCTATTTTCTGCATACCCTAGCGGGACTGCTACTGCTCAAAGTGACTCTCACTAGCGCCGTAGTGAACAGCTATGGCCTTATTGATGGTGCACTGTTTGTGGTTACGCTGAGAGAGCTGATCCGATGGCGGCTGCCTGTGCGTAAGGTAGAGGCGATCCTCTGGGTGCTCTACCTATCACTGGTCTGGGTACCGATCGGTTTCCTACTCTTTTTTCTCGAAGGCTTCACGCCACTGATTCTGGGTTCTGAGGGGTGGATGTTTGAAAAGGCCCCTTTGCACGCCATTGGTATCGGTTATTTCACCACCTTGTTGATCGGTTTTGGTACCCGAATCATACTGGGGCATGCTGGGCAGAAACCGGCGGCCGACCGTTATGCCATCATGCTCTTTTGGTCTGTGCAGGTGGTGGTGCTTGTGCGAATGGCTACTGGGCTTATGTTGAATAGTGAGATGTCACTCTATATAGAGATGATTACAGCTTCAGCACTGCTGTGGTTGGGGCTGTTTCTTCTCTGGTCAAAGCGCTATATACCGTTGTTGTTCAAGTAATCCGCTCTTCAAGTGGTGCGCTTTAGCAAGCGCCAGACAGTCCCATTCCATAAAATTAATGGTGACTATTGATTGCTTTTTTCTATTTTTCGATTATTGTTCGAACATTATTCGTTTTCGAGAGAGTGGTTATGAGCAAGCGAGAGAAACGTGAGCTGCGAGAGCAGGAGATTGTAGGAGAGAGCATCAGGCTCTTCTCTCAGCAAGGGTTCCTCGGTGTGCGAATGTCTGATATTGCGAAACAGAGCGGATACTCCATGGGTACCATCTACAGCCACTTTGAAAGCAAAGAGGATCTGCTGGTCGCCTGTGCGCATGCTTTGACAGAGGATCACCAGCGGATGTTCCGCATGGTACGTGAAGAGCCGATTCCGGCGATGGAGCAGATCATCTCACTGGTTCAGGGGGTTTGGTTGGTGGCAACCCGCTTTCCCGATCTGGTTGAGATCGAAAATCTCTCTCGCATGCCCTCTGTCTGGCAACGTGCAACGGAACAGCGGGTGTCACGCTACGATCACCTACATCAAGAGCTGGCTGAATGGATTCGGAATATGGCCTTAGAGGCGCTTCCAGAGAGTATTGATGAGTATGCGGAACTGGATCAGGCTGATCAATTAGAGATAGCCGATTATCTGACCCACGGACTCTGGGGGCTCTCTGTCGGGCTCTCCTCTATTGCACAGTCTGGTTATGCGGAATCTCAGTGTCAGGGCAAAGAGGGGGGAGAGGTTGAGGTGATGCGCTTCTTCTCCACCAACTACATCAACTTTCTCAAAGGGTATGGGTGGAACAGCGATGCCCCTGAGCAGGTATTTGAACGCTGCAACCGGGTCTCGCAACGCCTTCTCAGTCAGACCACCTGGTATGCCCCACAACGTATTGGAGAAGAGAGATGAACCGTGGTGTGAGTCGAAAATCGCTTCTTTCACTGGTTATTGTAGCCATCCTGAGTGGTTGTAACCGTTCAGGTCCCACACTGCCAGAGTCCACTGTTAAGGTACCTGAGCGTTATACCGCACAGCAGAGCGTAGAGGGGCCGACCACCTTTCAGCCACAGCAGCAGCTGGTTAGTGAAGAGCCGATCCCACAGCAGTGGTGGCAGCTGTTCCAGTCTCAGGCGCTTACGGGGTTACTTCAGCAGGGGTTAGAGAACAGTCCAACGTTGGAGGTTGCCGAGGCCCGACTGCGTGCTGTCGAGGCACTCTATCGTGGTGAGCAGGATGATCTCCAGCTGCCTAGTGCAGATTTGCTGATGAGTGGCAGTCGAGCACAGAGCTCGGGGGCTACAGTGGGGCAGATAGGATCAGGCAGTGTGCTGTCGATGCAGAGTGCTACGCTACAGTTAGGTTATCGGGTCGATCTGTTCGGTGCCAACAAGCAGAAGCTACGGGGTAGCCATGCCCAAGTACTGCAGCAGCAGTATCAGCTAGAACATGCACGAGTCACACTGGCGGCAAATATTGTGAACAGTGCAATCCAGATCGCCTCGCTGGAGGCGCAGATGAGCGCGCTGGCAAAAATCATTAAAGATGAGGGGGCGCACCTCTCGGTAACGGAACAGCGCTATCAGATTGGGGTGATCCCGAAAAGTGATCTGTTGGGTCAACGAGCCTCACTGGCCCAGACTCGTACCCGAATGCCCACCTTGAAGCGGGCGCATGCACTGGCACAGCACCAGTTGGCACTGCTACTCGGTACGACTATCGCCGAGGTCAAACTACCTGCACTCTCATTCGATCAGATTCAACTGCCGCAACGCCTGCCATTGACGTTACCGTCAGAGTTGACCCGACAGCGTGCCGATGTGCTGGCCGCTGAGGCAGCGCTACAACAGGCTGCGGCAGCGGTGGGTATCGCCACAGCCAACCGTTACCCAACGCTCGACCTCAGTGCCCGTTTTGGTACAGAGGCGAATCAGCTCTCGGATCTGCTGAGTGGTGGTAGCACGGTCTGGGGGTTGGGTGCAGGCCTGCTCCACCCACTGTTTCATGGGGATACGCTGGAGGCCAAAGAGCGTGCTGCAGTGGCAACCTATCAACAGCAGTCTGCACGCTATCGACAACAGGTGTTGCGTGCCTTCCGTGAGGTGGCTGATGCATTGCGTAGCTTGCAGTTAGATAGTGAACAGCTGGCACTGACGGAGGAGGCCGATCGCCTCGCCTCTGAGACATTGAGATTGGTAGAACAGCAGCATCGACAGGGGGCCGTGAGCTATCTGATGTTACTGAATGCACAACGTCAGCTCCAACAGGCACGTATTCAATCCATTCAGTCCCATGCCGCACTCTATAGCGATACGGTTTCGTTATTGGTAGCGCTGGGCGGCGGCTGGTGGAATCCAATCAAGGAACAGTAGAAGATGAAAACAGTAAAGAGAATGGTGGTGATGCTGCTGCTGGTAGGGGCGCTGTTTGGAGGCGTGGTCTGGTATCAACAATTTGTAGCAACCATGATGCAAGGTTTTTTGGCCTCTAATGCCAACCCACCCGCTACGGTTACTGCCTTGGAGGTTGGACATCAGCGCTGGCAGCCACAGATCAGTGCAGTGGGTACCCTGCGAGCCATTCAGGGGGTAGAGCTACGGGCAGAGGTCTCCGGTATTGTGCAAACGATTCATTTCGTATCGGGTGATGAGGTTAAGCAGGGGCAGCTGTTGTTAGAGCTGAATAGTGCAGAGGAGCAGGCCCAGCTCAAGGCGTTACAGGCGAGCCGCCAGCTGGCTGAGATCAACGTGCAGCGAGATCGTCAGCAGTTCAAGATTAACGCCATCAGTCAGTCACAACTGGATGCAGCAGAGAGCGAGCTGAAGAGCCGTCGTGCGCAAGAGGAGAAGCAGCAAGCGACCATTCTCAAGAAACAGATCCGTGCACCATTTGCAGGTCGTTTGGGTATCACTCAGGTTGATGTGGGGCAGCTGCTGAACCCCGGTGAAGAGATCGTCTCTCTACAAAATCGAGAGCGGCTCTATGTTGATTTCAATGTGCCACAACAGTACATGAGAGAGATCCATACAGGGCAGCAGATCACCTTGCGCTCTAACGTGGATGTGGCACAGCGTGTGCGGGGAGAGGTCCATGCGATCAATGCTACAGTCAACCGTGCGACACGTAATGTGCGTGTTGAGGGGGTGATTGATAACCATAGTGGTGAGTGGATGCCGGGGATGTTTGTTCACCTGAATATCAATCGTGGTGCGCCTCAACAACTACTCACTCTGCCACAAACGGCAGTTAGTTATAACGCCTATGGATCGACGCTGTTTGTGGTTAAGAGTGCCGTAGAGGGGGAGCTCCACCCAACGGCTCAACAGGTGTTTGTCGAGACTGGGCTGCAACGTGGTGATCAGGTCGCGATCTTGAGTGGTATCGAAGAGGGAGAGCAGGTGGTCACCAGCGGTCAGATGAAGTTGAAAAATGGCACACCACTGATTATCGATAACCGAGTGTCACCCGCCAATGAGATGGCTCCAACACCACAAGAGCGATAAGGCGGGTCACCATCATGAACTACACAGATTTGTTTATTCGTAGGCCAGTACTGGCGATCACCATCAGCCTGTTAATTCTGGTGCTGGGGATACAGGCGATCTCCAAACTGGCGGTGCGCCAGTATCCAGAGACGCAGAATGCGGTGGTCACCGTTACTACCGTCTATTTTGGTGCTGATGCAGAGACTGTTGCGGGGTTTATCACTCAGCCGCTGGAGACCGCTATCGCACAGGCAGAGGGGATCGACTATCTCAAGTCCACCAGTGTCAGTGGAGCATCAATCATCAGTGCCAATCTGCGTCTTAACTATGACTCTAATCGAGCCCTTACTGAGATCAATGCCAAGGTGAACTCCGTACTGAATCAGCTGCCGAGTGAGGCACAGCAGCCGGTGTTGACGGTGCAGGTTGGTGAATCGATTGGCTCCATGTATATGAGCTTCTCCAGTGATCGCCTGCTCAATAATCAAGTGACGGACTATTTGATGCGGGTGGTGAAGCCGCAACTGGATGGGGTCGAAGGGGTGCAGAAGGCAGAGATCTTGGGTGAGCGCCGCTTTGCATTACGGGCATGGCTTGATCCGGCGCGGATGGCGGCCTATGGCCTCTCTGCTGCGGATGTCCATGCTGCACTGGCGGCCAATAACTACCTAACCGCACTGGGCAGCAGTAAGGGGCAGATGGTGAGTGTTGATCTGAATGCGGCTACCGATCTCCACTCTGTAGAGGCGTTTCAGCGCCTCTCTCTATGGGAGCAAGAGGGAGCCATTGTGCGGCTGGAGGATGTGGCTACCGTGGTGCTGGGTGCAGAAGAGTATAACCTCACCACCGCGTTTGATGGGGAGAAGTCGGTCTTTATTGGCATCAATGTCGCACCCGATGCCAATGTACTGGAGGTGGTTGAACGGGTAAAGAGACTGTTTCCACAGATCCAGTCAGAGATGCCCAGTGGGCTGGTGGGCAAGATTGTCTACGATGGTACCCAGTTTATCGACAGCTCTATTGAAGAGGTGATCAAAACCCTGATGGAGGCGCTACTGATTGTTACCGTGGTGGTCTTCCTCTTTTTGGGTAGTTGGCGTGCTGTGGTGGTGCCTCTGCTTGCTATTCCTCTCTCACTGGTCGGGGCCTTCTTTATCATGCAATCCTTCGGCTATACCATCAATCTACTGACACTACTCTCGCTGGTGTTGGCGATTGGACTGGTGGTAGATGATGCGATTATTGTGGTGGAGAATGTGGATCGTCATATGCACGAGGAGGGTAAGCCCCCGATGGAGGCGGCGTTGATGGCGGCTCGTGAGCTGGGTGGACCGATCATCGCAATGACCGTGGTGCTGATCGCCGCCTATGTGCCGATTGGGTTTCAGGGAGGGCTGACGGGTGCGTTGTTTACCGAGTTTGCCTTTACTCTGGCAGGTGCAGTCACCATCTCCGGTGTGGTGGCGTTGACACTCTCCCCGATGATGGCCTCACGTATGTTCAAACCGGGGCAGCAGGACTCTTCACTGGTGCAGTGGAGTGATCGACAGTTCAACCGACTGCATAACCGCTATCAACAACGTCTCAGCGGTACCTTGGAGACGTGGTCGGTGATGGCGGTGATGGGGGGGCTACTGCTGTTGGGTGTGGTCTATCTATTTGCAACGGCCTCATCCGAGTTGGCCCCAGAAGAGGATCAGGGGCTGGTGTTGGGGCAAGTGGTGGGCGCACCCAACGCCACCGCACAGCAGATGGCAAGCTATGCAGATCAAGTCTACCAACTGACCCGTGATCTGCCTGAGTATGATCAGATGTTCCAAATTACAGGTACCCCAACCACCAACCAAGGGATTGCGGGTGCCGTCTTTACCCCGTGGGAGCAGCGCGAGCGTAGTGCAGCGGAGTTACAGAAAATCCTACAACAGCGTTGGAATGGGATTGCGGGAGCCAAGGTAGCCGCTTTTCAGATGCCTGCGCTACCCGGGTCGGGTGGGTTACCGCTGCAGTTCGTGGTCAAAACCACAGAGCCCTTTGAGCGTCTGAATGAGATTGTGATCCAACTGCTGGAGCAGGCGCAGGCGAGCGGTATGTTCTTCTTTATCGATGCCGATCTGAAGATTGACAAGCCACAGAGTACGCTGGTGGTGGATCGGGATCTGGTAGCCGATCTGGGGTTGAGCCAACGTGATATTGGTGCAGCACTGGGGGGTGCGCTGGGCGGAGGATACGTCAACCACTTCTCTATCGATGGCCGCTCCTATCGGGTAATGCCACAGGTGGCGCAGCAGGATCGCCTCAATCCAGAACAGGTGCTGGAGTACTATGTACGTACCCCATCAGGAGAGATGGTGCAGGCCGCCACCTTTGCGACCATCGAACAGAGTGTAGTGCCGGAGTCGATCAACCGCTTCCAACAGCTCAACAGTGCCACTATTTCTGGGGTCTATGCACCGGGGGTGTCTCAGCAGCAGGTGCTCGACTTTATGCGTCAAGTGCTCTCTGAGCTGGCTCCAGCAGGCTATAGTGTCGACTATGCAGGTGGCTCTCGTCAGTATATGCAGGAGTCTGGTGGTTTTGTCTTTACCATGCTGTTTGCGATTGTTATCGTTTTTCTGGCGCTGGCGATCCAGTTCAACAGCTTTCGTGACCCTTTTGTGATTCTGGTCTCGGTACCGATGGCGCTGTTTGGTGCGCTGCTGTTTATCAATCTGGGTCTGGCTACGATCAACATCTACACCCAAGTGGGGCTGGTGACGTTGATGGGGCTGATCAGTAAACACGGTATCTTGATGGTGCAGTTCGCCAATGAACTGCAGCTGCTGGGGCGTAGTAAAGCAGAGGCGATTATCGAGGCCTCATCGGTGCGCTTGCGCCCAATCTTGATGACCACTGCGGCGATGGTGTTGGGGGTGATCCCATTGGTGATGGCGAGTGGTGCAGGTGCTGCGGGGCGTTACTCCATGGGACTGGTGATTTTCAGCGGACTTTCGATTGGCACCCTGTTTACCCTGTTTGTGGTGCCTGCCGCCTATATGATGATGGCAAAAGAGAGAAAGGTGAGTGCTGAAGAGGCGTGATAGAGTGTGGCAATGCACAACCCACTGATTCCAGAGATTCTCACACTGCTCCATGACCACCCCGATGGGATCAGTGAGTATGATCTGATTCAGGCGCTGGAGGGGCATGCCGCTTTTGAGGGGATGGAGAGAGAGCAGAGCCTCTCTCTATTTCAGATCCACTTTCTGGTGATGAATGCGCTCTACACCCTGCAACAACAGTTATGGGAGGAGGAGCAGCTCTATCTAGAGGTTTCACCTGTCAAAAGCCATCTCTCAAGAGCAACGCAGCAAGCGGGTAGTGGTGCTGCGTTGCTGGCAGACGGCTCTAATCTCAGTGCCTACTACCGTGACTGGAGTCATCTGGAAGGGATCACGGAGGCAGAGGTGGAGCAGCTGCTAGATAGTTTCTGGAACCGTTTTGTGGTGGAGGATCTGCGAGGTCCGGCACTGGTTACACTGGGGCTGGAGACCGACTGCAGTAGACAGCAGGTAACGCAGCGTTACCGTCAACTGGCGGCGACCCACCATCCCGATAAGGGGGGAAACCCTGAACAGTTTATAGAGATCCGGCAAGCCTATGAGGTGTTGATTGCATGAGTCAGAATTGCAGTAGTCAGTGGCGTGTTATTCACCCCCCAATTGGTCCGCTGCGTATTGCGGTGGCAGAAGGAAAAATTTGTCAGATTGATTTCCACTGGGAAGAGTCTCTGGCTGAGGCAGTCGACAACAGGGAGGAGCCACTACTAAAAACGGTAGAGCAGCGGCTTGAGGCCTATTTTCAATCCCCCATAGCGTTGCAGTCGATCCCCCATCAACCAGTGGGTACCCCCTTTCAAAGAGAGGTGTGGCAGGCGCTGTGTGAGATTCCGCTGGGTGAGGTACTCACCTATGGGGCATTGGCGAAGAAACTGGGTAGTAGTCCAAGAGCAGTGGGCGGTGCCTGCCGAAATAACCCGATTCCATTAATCATCCCCTGTCACCGTGTGGTCTCTAAGAGTGGGATTGGTGGTTTTTCTGGGCAGTGGGGAGCGGGGGAGCGGGTGAATGTGAAGCAGTGGTTGCTGCGACATGAGGGGCATCTCAGTCTTTTTTAGCCAACTCTTTGATTCTGCAAAACAGGATAGGGGCTGGCAGGGTTTTACGAGAATTACTATTTTTTGTGGGTGTTTGGTTTCTCTTGGTTGTTGCGCTATAGTAGTTAAAGGTAATACCTTTAACTGAGCAGGATAAAAACATGGCAGTATCTGTCAAACTTGATGATCAGATGAAGTCTAGAGTTCAGCACTTGGCGGCCTCCAGAGAGCGGACCGCGCACTGGATTATGCGCAAAGCGATTAGTGAGTATGTTGAGCGTGAAGAGGCGCGTGATCATTTTACGCAAGAGGCGCTCAGCTCTTGGGATGCGTATCAACAAGAGGGTCAGCATATCACCGGTGCAGAGGTGCAGGAGTGGTTGAGCCGATGGGGAACAGAAGATGCGAAAAAGTCCCCTGAATGTCACGACTAATCGTTACCGAAGGGGCGGTACAGGGGTTAGACCACTGTCGCCGCTTCTTATTGGAAAAGAGTGCTATCGCTGCAAAGAGAGCTGCTGAGGTGATCAAATACCACCTCTCCCTGCTTGAGTCATCACCAGAATCGGGCAGGCCGCTGGATGATCACCCAGAATTGAGAGAATTGATTATTCCATTTGGTGATTCAGGCTATGTTGCGCTGTATCGGTTTGATGGAGATTCTGACACCCTCTATATTCTGGCGTTTCGGCATCAAAAGGAAGCTGGATACTAAAACTGACTAGCTTTGTCACTATTCTTGGCGGTAGAAAAGAAGCCATATGTCGGTAAATAGATGTGCTATTGCTTCAGTATCCAGCGGATTCCAGTGTTAACAACGGGCAATAATATTGAATTTCAGTGGCTATGTTGTAACCTTAAAGGTAGAGGCCAAGCAGATTAAAACCGAGAAGAACTGACATGCAACCTATCTCAAATACATCGACCATGCAGCAGAACAGAGGCGTTACAGGGGCTGCTGTCTCTCATGTTGTTACCCATACGGAGCAGACAGAAGAGAGCTCCTTATCTAAAGCAACGGCAAAACAGAGAATGAATGCGGGAATCATTCAAGCAAACTTAGAGGCTAGCATTAACTCTGGCAATGAACCACTTGCATTGCTATATAAGGCGGCTATAGAAGGGATCAATGAGGCGCTGGAACCCACGCTTGGTGAAAATGCGATACAAAATGCATATGGGTCAGGGCTTGATGTAACTCCTGAAGCAACAGCCGACAGAATTGTCTCAATGAGTATGGCTTTTTTTGGGGAGTATCAGAAGGTGCACCCTGAACTCTCTGAGGAGGAGGCTGCGATCAAGTTTGCAGAAGTGATGGGGGGCGGCATCGATCAAGGCTTTGCTGAAGCCAGAGAGATATTGGATGGACTTAAGGTGTTAGAGGGTGATATAGCCAGCAATATTGATACAACCTATGAGCTGGTTCAGGCGGGTCTGAAAGCCTTTGTGGAGAGCCATACCACCCAAGCTATGGATGATAAGACCCCGATTGAGTGATGACTGCTTTCCACTGCTCCAGTTTCTGTTCTTGGTTGAGCATCGCCATTGCAGGGCTAGAGGAGGGGAGGCGGTGCCTCTGTAACTGGGTGTAGTGTGCGGGAAGGTGGGGGAGTACCCGTTTGCGATAGGTCTCTTCGGCCTTGGTACCGTTAAAAAGGAGTGCTTGGATCTCAGGGTGTTGGTCGAAAAAGCGCTCAAAATTGTTGGTTTGAATAGATGCGGGGGTAATGGCGCTGTCGAGGCTACCGGGGCGCTCACAGCTACACATCACATCCCATAGGGCAATCTGCTGTTGTTGTAATAGTGCTACAGATTCTGGATAAGAGAGCTTGGTCAGTTCTCCAGTGAGGATTGTAGTGAGAATAGGCCAGAAGGCGTTACGGGGGTGAGCGTAATATTGCTGCTGGCGTAGCGACTCTACGCTGGGGGCTGAACCGAGAATCAGAATACGAGCATCGGCCCGTTCAATTGCGGGAAAGCCCTCTACTTGATCGTAGCTCATCAATGGGGCTTGCGGCAGA
The DNA here is from genome assembly GCA_018648825.1 of Gammaproteobacteria bacterium. Lineage (GTDB taxonomy): Bacteria > Pseudomonadota > Gammaproteobacteria > Thiopontia. Next base: position 14,529 of record JABGQL010000057.1, on the reverse strand, counting down.
GCAGGTGGATGTAGCGTCCCATATCCCGATAGGGGGGCTGATAACGTAGCGCCAGCTCTTGCTCCATAATATCCTCTAGCGGGATTTTGTTACGTGGGGTGGCATCGAGCAGGTCATAGAAGGTGCGTACGCCGCTATGGGAAATAATCTCCATTCCCAGTTGCTCAATCCACTCTATCACCTCAGCAGGATCTTGTGGATTGATTGGAGTGAGGCTGCCAGGGTCGCCTTTGAACTGGTTGCTCTTTACCTTTTTCAGGTTGCCGCGAACCAAATTGCGCAGACGGATACCATGGATGTTGTAGAACATCAGTGAGAGAGCCCCGCCGGGTGCAAGCATTGAGGTCAGTGTTTTGATAATGGTGCGCGGCTCTTCACACCACTCCAGCACCGCATGGTTGAGGATGAGATCAAAACTCTGACTCAGTTGTGTGGGGAGTGACTGGATGGGGCTGTGTAGAAAGGTCGCATTTTGTCCTGCCTCTGCAAAATTAGATTGGGCCTGCACAACCATCTCTTGAGAGAGATCGCTCAAAAATAGAGTATGCCCTTGTGTAGCCAGTTGTAGAGAAAATTGTCCCTGACCAGAGCCAGCATCCAGGATGGTAGCAGGGTGCTGGTTCAGTTCAGGAAGCTGCTCTTGGAAGTCTGCCTGTAAAACCCGTAAGCGGATTTTGCCTTTGGGAGAGCGGTAGATTTTATTCTGAAAATGGGCGCCAAGGCCATCAAAGTTGCGGTCTGCTGTAGCCATTGTTGGTTCTTTTTACCGCTGTTTCAGCACCCCAAGTGTGAGATCCCTCATCTATTCTCCATGCTCTTCGGAACCTTAATGGCTAGGCATCGCCTTCATTGGTTTTGAAATTTGATACATGCGCAGCTCCATCTGACTGGTGGTGCGGTTGATTTCGGACATTTTCTGATTCATCCCACTGACGGCCTTCATCCCCTTCTCTCCAAGCTTATCAAGATGGCTGATGCTTGTGGTGATACCGTTGACCTCTTGTTCCATGATGCTGATATGGCTGTTGATCTGCTTCATGTTTTTGAGTACGGCGTGCATGTGAGAGACATCCTGATTCATCTGTGTGACATCTTCCGTCATGTGTGACATCAGCTCGGAGATAGTCACTGCACGACTGTTCATCTTTTCGATGCTCTCCACAATGTGGATGAACTGGTTGGTCAGCTGGGTCATATAGACCCCAATGACAATCACAAATACCAGTAGCAGGGTACCAATGCCCTGTACCAGAATGGAGGTTTTCTTGGAGGATCGCTCAGTATCAAGATGCTGCTTCTCAGTCTCCTCACGAAATTGACACATCTGTGCATAGAAGGAGCGGGTGACCTCTAGGCTGGTTTTTGAATCCATCATGGCATCGGTACCATATCGTTAAAGAGACGGAAGGGACGCCCGACCCGTTTGAGGCTGTGGTTCATCCCTTGGACAATGTGGTTTACAGAGTTGAGATGCTGATCCATCTCTTCGATATCACTGATCACCTCACCCACTACCACCTCGGTATGGTCCATGCGTCCAGAGATTTCGGTCATGTGTCCCCCCAGTTTGTTCACAGTCTTCTCCATCTCTGAGATCTCCTCCACAATCAGTGGCAGGGTAGAGACACTGCCGCCAATGGCATCGACGTAGTGCTCCATCTGGCCGATATCTGTCACGAGGGTCTCCATCTGCTGATCGAGTCGGACCATAACGTCGGCCACTTGGTTCATCTGTTTGGCAACAATCACCACCAGAAAGAGGATAGAGAGTGCGATTAGCATCAGCCCAGACATGCCGCTGCGAATCACTCGATTGGTCCAGCGGGAGTTGATGGCGATCATCTCCGCCCGTTTTTCCAGTGACTCATGGAAGTAGTTGATGCTGTAGAGCAGCAACTCTTCTTGATTCATCTCTTCGGTGGTTTTGTCGCCCTGTTTGTGGCGTGGGGTTGTATGCTCATTTTCCATAGTGGAATCGTATCACGATTGGAAGGGTTCGACCTCTACCCAGTCGCCTGCTTCTACCCCACTGTTTTCGGCAGGGAGGACAATAAAGCAGTCGGCGATGCTCATCGAACGCAGAATATGGGAGCCTTGGTGCCCAGCACCGCGTACTACGGTCTCCCCCTTCTCATCCTGCTCCATAATCCCACGCTGGAACTCCAGACGACCAGGGCGCTTCTTTAGCTTGTTGATACAGCGCATCGGGATACGGAATGGGGTGACACGCGCCTTACCAGAGAGGTGGTTGATGGCGGGGCGAACAAACTGCAGGAAGGTGACCATCGCGGAGACCGGGTTACCGGGCAGCCCAAAGAACCAGGCATCATCAACCTTGCCAAAGGCGAGGGGCTTGCCCGGTTTCATTGCAATGCGCCAGAAGTTGACCTCTCCCAGATTATCCAGAGTCTCTTTGACGAAATCGGCCTCACCGACAGAGACACCGCCAGAGGTGATCACCACATCGGCCTGTGCTGCGGCATCTTTGAAGGCCTGCTCAATCAACTCGCGCTTGTCGCGAATGATGCCGAGGTCAATCAGTTCCACCCCCAGCTCACTCAACATGCTGAAGACCGTGTAGCGATTGCTGTCATAGATCTGTCCATCTCCGAGGGCTTCACCCGCAGAACAGAGCTCGTCTCCGGTAGAGAAGAAGGCCACCTTGATACGTTTTTTAACCTTAACCGAACCATATCCCAGAGAAGCGATCATCCCCAGTTCGGCGGACCCCAGCTGTTTTCCGGGCTGTAGTACCGCTTCGCCCTCACGCATATCTTCTCCTGCCATGCGTACATTCTCACCAGCCTTGTGGTTGTCTTCGCTGGAGAAGCTCACCTGCTCCCCTTCGCGGGTCGCCTTCTCCTGCATGATTACGGTGTCAGCTCCGTCGGGGATCTTGGCCCCTGTCATAATGCGTATGGACTGCCCTGCCTGCATGCTGCCCTCAAAGGGGGTTCCTGCAAAAGAGGAGCCGACCACCTCTAGGGTGATGTTGCCATTCTCTGGCAAGTCACTTCCCTGTATTGCATAACCATCCATTGCGGAGTTGTTGTAAGCGGGGACATGGATAGGAGAGATGATCTCCTCTCCCAGAGTACGGCCCAAGGCCTCCTTAACGCTGACCGATTCAGTCTTATTGGTGGGGGTGATCTGCTGGAAGATCTGCTCCTGTGCTTCGTTGAATGGGAGTAGTGCTTGCATGTTATGTCCTGAGTAGTAGTTGCTGTTTAATGTGGTTGGCGATCTGCTGGGGGTTATTGAGATCAAGCCGAGGAATAGTGGGGGCAATGGTCTCCTCACTGGAGAGGGCTATTGCGATAATTTGTGTATCTTCTGGGTAGAGGAGTGGTTTGCCAAGAGCTGAGCGGTGTAGCTCAATACGAGGAATCGGTTCATGCTTGAACCCCTCGACCAGAATGAGATCAATCTGTTCATGATTGAGTTGTGGAAGCAGCTGCTGCAGGTTGGGTTCGGCAGCCAAGGTCTGGTTCTCGCTGATCAGCATGGAGCGATGTGCGGAGGCCACCAGCACCTGATCGGCCCCTGCGTGGCGCAGCTCATAGCTATCCTTTCCGGGTTGATCAAACTCCACCTCGTGGTGAGTGTGTTTGACTGCTGCAAGTCGCACTCCATCGGCTTTCAGTAGTGGAATAAGCTGTTTCAATAGTGTGGTTTTTCCGGTGCCACTCCAGGCAGCAAAGCCGAGCAGTGGGGTGGAGCTATCGATCATCGGTTCTCCTCCAGCTGTTGTGCAATCCGTTGCTGCTCTTCAGGGGTGTTGATATTGGAGAAAGCGATGGGCTGGTCAAAGGTGCAGATCACCGGATTGAGGCTGTTGATCCACTGCTGTACTCGGCGTTGCTCCTGCTCCAGCTGCTCGGTGATGGAGTCGAGAATAGAGCGCTTGGCAAGAAAGCAGAGCTGTTGCAGGCGCTCTCCATCATGGGCTACAGCAATTGGGCTGTCAGACTGCTGTAGTAAGTTGTAGAGACGAGAGACCAGATTGGTGGGGAGTAAGGGGGTGTCACAGGGGGAGACCAGTACCAGCGGGGTATCGGTTGCTTGGATGCCACTGGCGATGCCAGCTAAAGGGCCCTGAAACTGTTCATCCCCATCAGCAACTACGGGATAGCCATACTGTTGATAGCGCTCTTGGTTGCGGTTGGCGCTGATCACCAGTGTGCTGAGTTGTGGTGTAAGGCGCTCAATCACATGCTGCACCATTGGCTTTCCCTGGAGACGGGTTAGCCCCTTGTCCTCCCCTCCCATTCGGCGAGCCTTGCCGCCTGCCAGTATGATGCCGCTGATGTTATTCATGGATGTGGAGTATATCGTGTGCCAGAGGGATATGATAAGGTGAATAAATATCAATAAATCGAGATTTTCACAATGATTCTGCGTCTACTGATTCTTGCCACACTGCTTTATGGTTCGATCCCCTACTATAGCCTCTATCGACTCAACCATGCGCTGGTGGTCAATGATACGGCACAGCTGAATCGCTATATTGATCTAAATCAGGTGCGTGTAGCCTACAAACAGTCGTTGCAGATTGATCAACAGGGGCAAGAGGGGGCCTTCTCCAAAATGTTCCGGGGGACGGCGAATACTATGAGTGCGCTGACTGTAGACCAGATGGTGTCGATTGAGTGGATTCGTCAGAAGCTTACTGGTGCAAGTCAGGAGCAGATTGGGAGCTCCATGTTTGACCAGCTCGACCACGCCTTCTTTGAAGGGCCAAATACTTTTCTGGTGCGATTGGGGGCGTTGAGCGGAGATCCACTTCACCTTATCTTAGAGCGGCAGGGGTTGGTTTGGCGATTGAGTGCACTGCACAGTTAGTGCCCCCCAATAGTGCCCCCCCAATAGTGCCCCCCCAAGGGGGGGGAACACTTACATGGTACGCTATCAGCTAATAAAACGACCGCCTCTGAGCCGCTCTGCCTCCATCGTCTCCACCTCTCGTGATCCAGAGATCACTACTTCGGGGTCGGGTACAAAGTCGAGCTCACTGTCCCCACGCTGATAAGGAACGCTGTTGAGAATCACCCGCATCGCATTGATGCGTGCTTGATACTTGTCGTTGGAGCGGATCACGGTCCATGGGGCATGGCTGCTGTGGGTCCTCTTCAGCATCTCATACTTCTGGTTGGTGAAGTCATCCCAGCGCTCCTGCGCCTGTAGGTCAACCTCACTCAACTTCCATTGACGCAGATGGTCAGTCTTGCGACGTGAGAAGCGCCGATCCTGCTCCTCCTTGGTGACGCTGAAATAGAGTTTGACCAGAATGGTGCCCTGTCGCGCCAGATCTTTCTCAAACCCGCTGACACCCCGCATGAAGTTTTTATACTCCTCGTCGGAGCAGAAACCAAAGATGGGTTCGACCACTGCACGGTTGTACCAGCTACGGTCAAACAGTACCACCTCACCACCACGTGGAAACTGTGCTACATAGCGTTGGAAAAACCACTGGCTGCGTTCATTTTCGGTGGGTTTGCCCAGCGCCACTACACGGTAGTGTTTTTCATTCATGTAGCGTGTCACTCGGCGGATAGTGCCACCTTTGCCAGAGGCATCGCGTCCCTCGAAGAGGATGACCATGCGGCGTCCGGTCTCTTCCAGATATTGCTGCATACGGATCAGTTCCGCTTGGTAGGGCTTTAGAGACTGCTCTTGTCTGCGGCGGCGTAGTGCCTTTTTTGCTGCCGGTTTCAGTCGCTCTTCTGCTTGAAGTGACTCCTCATAGGCGGCTACCAACGCCTCTATAGACATCTGTTGACCATTAACTTCGACCATTTTGCTCACCTCATTCCTTTGAAAGATTGTTGAACACCACTCTGATTATAGCGAATGGTGGTGATTTTTCTGCAACTCATTGGATCTGTTTTGACTTACGGCATTGAGTCATGTTATTGCTTTCCCTATTCTCATGGGAAAAACAGACCCGTGCAGGGCATTGAATCAGGAGAGTAGATTTTGAAAGAGCTTATTTGGGACCAGTCACTCAGTGTGCAGGTAAAGGAGATCGATGAAGATCATCGTAGGCTTGTAGAGCTATTTAACCTGCTGTTGCATGCGGTAGAGGAGGGGGATACCACAGAGTATGTTGAGGCGCTGCTGGAGGAGCTATTGAGCTGTACCAATTGGCACTTCAAGCATGAAGAGCGGTTGATGCTGAAATATAGTTATGCCCACGCTGATGCACATAAACGAGAGCATCGATCCCTGATTGAGAGTGCCAAGGCGTTACAGCAGAAGTTTATCGCGGGTGGACGGATGATCTCTGCAGAGGAGATTGAGTTTTTGGAGCAGTGGTTGACGGGGCATATCTTCGGTGCCGATATGGAGATGGGGGTCTATCTGGGTGAGGTGATGTAGTACGCCGCCACTTGGTTGAGAAACTGTTGCAACCCCTTGGGACTGGAAACAGTCTCTGCTGAGGTGATGGGTAGCGCGGGATAGGTGGCGCGCAGTGCGGAGGTGAAGAGACCATCTATGGTTTGTAACTGCTCGCCCTCCTCTGAAAAGAGCGGGGTATCTTCTACGCCACAGCTGGGTGAATGATTTTGTAAAATCGCACCATGAATGGGGGGCTGTTGTGTAATGAACTGTGTGGTGAATTGCTGGAGCTGATGGGTTACATCTAGGGAGTGCTCATCGCGTCCTCTTGCAGAGATCGTCTGGCCTGTTTGCACCAGCTCTACGGAAGGACGAGGTGTTGATAGCCCCGCCTCAACCTCTGGGCAGATGGGTTGTAGCTGGCAGTGAGGTTGGATTGCTGTGACCAGTTCAGGATCTCCCTTGCTGCGCCCATCATAGCGTACCGTCTCACCCAGCAGACAGCGGCTGATGAGGAGAGTGGGTTTGTTGGCTACCACCGCTCCAGTATGATTTCTGTCAGTGCTTCGATGTGATCTTCTCGACTGTTAAGAGCCGGAATATAGTTGAGAGCCTCTCCTCCGGCATCGATAAATAGCTCTTGGTTTTGAATGGCAATCTCCTCTAGGGTCTCGACGCAGTCGGCAGAGAATCCAGGGCAGAGGATGTCGACGTGATCGATCCCCTCTTTGGGGAGGTTTTCCAGCGTCTTATCGGTATAGGGCTGTAACCACTCCTCTTTTCCAAAACGAGACTGGAACACCACCTGTAACTGCCCCTCGTTGAGTACCAGTTGCTCCGCTACGCCAAGGGCAGTTGCCTCACACTGATCACGATAGGGGTCGCCCAACTGTTGGTATCGTACTGGCAGTCCGTGAAAGGAGAGTAGCAGTCGTTCTGCCGGTTCCCGCTCTGCCCACGCCTCTTGAATGGTGTGAGCCAATGCACCTAGATAGGCAGGGTGGTCATGGTACTGGTTGATGAAGGTCAGTTCGGGAATAGAGCGCCACCCCTGCAGCACCTCTGATACTGCATCAAAGGTCGAGCCTGTGGTGGCGGCAGAGTATTGAGGAAAGAGTGGGAGTACGATAATGCGCTCTACCCCTTGGCCGCGTAGCTGCTCCATCGCAGAGGGGATGGATGGATTGCCGTAGCGCATTCCCAGAGCAACCGGAACGGCTTTACCGATCCTCTCTTGTAGCTTTTTCTCTATTGCATCACGTTGTTGTTTGGAGATCACCAGCAGTGGGCCACCCTCCGTAGTCCAAACCTTCTGGTACGCCTTGGCCACCTTGGCGGGGCGGGTGCGCAGGATGATACCGTGGAGAATCAGCCACCACGGGAGACGAGCAAGGTCAACCACCCGTTCATCCCAGAGAAATTCAGCCAGATAACGTCGCAGTGCGCTGGGGGTGGCCTCATCTGGAGTGCCGAGATTGGTGATCAGTACGCCACTCTTTATGCTCATCGTTTGACCCCGGAAAGACGTACCCACTCCTCTTGCAGGGTGGCGGGCTCCATCTCAAACCAGTGGCTGTAAGCGTGGCTGACGGCTTCGGCCTGATCACTCAAAATGCCAGAGAGGACAATAGCACCACCACTGATGACATGGTTGGAGAGCATTGGGGCCAGCTCCTCTAGTGGCCCCGCGAGGATGTTTGCCAGCAGTAGATCGGCCTTTGCTGCTTTGGGGAACTTATCGGGTAGAAAACTGTTAATGGTGGTGATCTGATTTTTCTCTGCATTATCCTGTGTGGCGATCAGCGCCTGTGGATCAAGATCAACGCCATCGACCTGTGTGGCCCCTAGTTTGGCGGCAGCAATGGCGAGGATGCCGGAGCCACAGCCGTAGTCGATCACCCGTTTACCTTGTGGTGGGTGTGCATCGAGCCACTGTAGACAGAGTGCAGTAGTAGGATGAGTGCCGGTACCAAAGGCGAGACCGGGGTCGAGCAGTATATTGACCCCATCGCTATCTACTGGATCGCTCCAGGAGGGGACAATCCACAGTCGCTCACCAAACTGCATGGGGTGAAAGTCATCCATCCATGCACGTACCCAGTCCTGCTCTTCGAGCGGGGCCAGGGTGAGGGTGGCGGCTGCATCTTGCGGAATTTGTTGTAGGATCTGTTGCTGGATCAAGGTTCGATCCAGTGCATCATCAAACAACCCGACCACCACAACTTGGTCCCATAGTGGAGTTGCGCCGGGTGGTGGCTCTAGTAGTGGTTGATCCTCCGCATCCTCAAAGGTGACGGAGGCGGCACCCAACTCCATCAGCAGATCAGATAAGCTCTCTGCCGATGGTTGTTGGGTGGTGAAACGGGCTTGGAACCAAGCCATTTAGAGATCGAGTTTCTTCTCTAGATAGTGGATGTTGGTGCCACCCTTCTCAAAGTTGGCATCACGGATGATGTCGCGATGGAGGTCGATGTTGTTGCGAATCCCTTCAATCACCACCTCATCCAGTGCGGTACGCATACGTGCAATGGCGGTTGCGCGATCTTCACCATAAGTGATCAGCTTGCCGATCATTGAGTCATAGTGAGGTGGGACGCTGTAGCCGGTATAGAGGTGAGAGTCGACACGCACACCGATACCACCCGGTGCATGATAGGTGGTGACCTTGCCGGGGGATGGGATAAAGGTGCGGGCATCCTCGGCGTTGATACGACACTCAATGGCGTGTCCGCGAACCTTGATATCCTTCTGCTTGTAGGCCAATGGCATACCAGAGGCGATGCGCAGCTGTTCGCGCACAATATCGACACCGGTGATCATCTCGGTTACAGGGTGCTCGACCTGAACACGGGTGTTCATCTCGATAAAGTAGAACTCATCATTTTCGTAGAGGAACTCAAAGGTGCCTGCACCGATATAGCCGATATCTTGACATGCCTTGGCGCAACGCTCACCAATTTCGGAGCGAAGGGCCTTGGTGATGCCGGGGGCGGGGGCCTCTTCTACCACCTTCTGATGGCGGCGCTGCATCGAGCAGTCACGCTCTCCCAGATGGATAGCGTTGCCATGTTCATCAGCCAGTACCTGAATCTCTACGTGACGTGGGTTTTCGAGGAATTTCTCCATGTAAACCACATCATTATTGAAGGCCGTTGCTGCCTCGGTGCGGGTCATGGTAATTGCCTGCAGCAGCGTTGCCTCACTGTGGACCACGCGCATACCGCGTCCACCGCCGCCGCCAGCTGCCTTAATGATGATTGGGTAGCCTACTTGGCGTCCTAGTTTTAGATTGGTCTCATCATCACTGCCGAGAGGACCGTCAGAGCCAGGTACGGTAGGGACACCCGCCTTCTTCATTGACTTGATCGCCTCTACCTTATCACCCATGATGCGGATGGTCTCCGCCTTGGGGCCAATAAAGCGAAAACCGCTCTGTTCAACACGCTCTGCAAAGTCAGCATTTTCGGAGAGAAAACCGTACCCTGGGTGGATACCCATCGCATCGGTCACCTCTGCAGCGCTGATGATGGCGGGAATGTTGAGATAGCTTTCGGTTGAGGGGGGTGGCCCAATGCAGACCGACTCATCAGCGAGGCGTACATGCTTCTGGGTATGGTCAGCCGTGGAGTGGACCGCAACGGTCTTAATTCCCAGCTCTTTACAGGCACGCAGAATGCGCAGCGCGATTTCGCCACGGTTGGCGATTACAATTTTATCCAGCATGGTTTTACCTATTCGATGACGAAGAGAGGTTGCTCAAATTCAACGGCATCTGCGTTGTCGGTCAGAATCGCCTTGATGGTGCCCGACTTGTCTGCCTCGATGGGGTTGAGAATTTTCATCGCCTCAATAATACAGATGGTGTCGCCCGCAGTGATGCTGTCACCGATCTCTACAAAAGGCTTGGCGCCGGGTGAAGGGGCGCGGTAGAAGGTGCCCACCATAGGAGACTTAACTTCGTGACCAGTAAAGCTAGGGGTAGCCGTTTCAACTACAGCTTCAGTTGCTGCTACAGCAACAGGTGCGGTAGCGATAGGTGCTGGGGCGACGGCTGCAACTGGGGCTGCTTGGCCGTAACGGCTGATGCGTACTGAATCCTCCCCCTCTTGAATCTCGATCTCGGCGATGCCGGACTCCTCTAACAGCTCAATCAGCTTTTTAATCTTACGAATATCCATGGGCGTTATCCTTTTTCTTAAACCTGTTTCAGTGCGGCTTGTAGTGCCAGAGAGTAGCCTTGTGCGCCCAACCCAATAATGACTCCCTGAGCAATATCAGAGAAATAGGAGTGGTGGCGGAAGCTCTCACGGGCGTGTGTGTTGGAGAGGTGTACCTCAATAAAGGGGATGGCAACCCCCAGTAGTGCATCACGTAGTGCGATGCTGGTGTGGGTGAAGGCGGCTGGGTTGATCAGAATGAAATCGATCCCTTCTGCTCCGGCCTGATGAACGCGCTCAATTAACTCGGCCTCAGAATTACTCTGCAGACTCTGTAGCTGATGACCGGCAGCATGCGTCTCCTGTTCCAGCGTAGCCAGAATGGACTCTAGTGTGTCACTGCCGTAATGCCCCGGTTCCCGCTTGCCGAGCAGGTTGATGTTAGGGCCGTTTAGAACCAATAAGGTAGCCATCTTGTACGAATTCCTAGCCTCGTTTCTTCTAGTGCGAGCTATTTTGGCGTAGAAGTGGACAGATGTCTACAGTTTATGTGGATAATGCTGTTGATCGCGACCTGTTTGCGGAAAATAAAACCCTTTTGAATGGTGCTGGATTTACAGCAGAGGGGTGATGGTTGCCAGAATCTCTTTGTGTCGGATCTCACCACTGCGGCGGCTGACCACCTTACCACTGCGGTCAAAAATTACCGTGTAAGGGAGTACCGAACGGTGGTTGCCCAACATCATGGAGAGTTCCAGTCCACTCTGCTCCCCCTGTAGCGTAGGGAAGTTGATGCCATGGTCACTGCCGTAGCGTTGTGCCATCTTGGGGTTATCGATGGCGACCCCGACAAACTGTACCCCTTGGGCGCCATACTGCTCCTGTAGCTCAATAAAGCTCGGCATCTCTCTGCGGCAGGGGGGGCACCAAGTGGCCCAGAAGTTGAGGATAACGATCTCCCCTTTCCACTGGTTGAATGGCTGTGGCTCTCCATCCAAGTCTAACAACACTTGATCCGGTAGCTGTTCAATGGGGGCAAAGGCGTAGCTACTTGTGCTGCTGAGTAGAATGGTCAGCAGGAGCAGAGAGAGTAGTTTTTTCATTATCGGGTATTTTAGGGCTATTGGAGTGCGGTGCGTACATGCTGAGCGAAGGCGTCAGCTTCCATAAATTGTACCAGACGTGCCGACTCCACCTCATTGCCGTTGCTGTCAAAGAACAGCAGTGCGGGTGGGCCAAAGATGCCCAACTTCTTCATCAATGCCTGATCCTCTGCATCATTGGGGGTGACATCTGCCTGAATTAACAGGGCCGAGGCCAGTGCCTGTTGTACCGCAGGGGCGGTAAAGGTGAGTGACTCAAACTCTTTACAGGAGATACACCAGTCAGCGTAAAAGTCGAGAAAGACCGGCTGGTTGTTGCGCTTGGCGGTTGCCAGTGCCTGCTCTAGACCTTGAATCCCCTTGATTTGCTGGAAGCTAAGGTGATCCTCTTGAGCTGCCATACCACCACCGCCCCCCAGCCCTTTCAGCGGCTGAAACAGGTTGTTGCTGCCAGAGGCAACGCCGATTATCAGCAGGGTGCCGTAGATCAGCATGATGATACCAGTGCCTTTCCATAGCTTCTTCCAGCTGTTTTCGTTAGCAGCTTCCAGTGCGCCCATATAGATAGCCGGGATGATGAGCAGTGCGGCCCAGAGGAGCATAGTAACGGCCGTAGGAACGATGCGTTCCAGCATCCATACGGCAACCGCCAGTAGCAGTACACCAAAGACCGATTTTACGGCGTTCATCCACGCGCCTGCGCGGGGCAGTAGCTTACCGGCTGAGGTGCCGATGGCGAGCAGTGGTAACCCCATGCCGATACTGAGGGCAAATAGTGCCATACCTCCCAGCAGTGCATCACCCGTCTGTCCAATATAGATCAGAGCACCAGCCAAAGGTGCGGCGACACAGGGGCCAACGATCAGCGCAGAGAGCAGTCCCATAACCGCAACACCGATCAGCGATCCACTTTTCTGGCGATTGCTTGCCTCAGCCAGCTTACCTTGCAGGCTGGCAGGCATCTGTAGCTCATAAAACCCGAACATAGAGAGGGCGAGTAGTACAAAGACGATACTGAAGCTGCCGAGAATCCAGGGGTTCTGGAAGGCGGCTTGTAGGTTCTCGCCAAACAGCCCCGCCATCACCCCGGCAAAGGTGTAGGCGACAGCCATCGCCAGTACATAGACCAGTGACATGGTGAAGGCGCGGCGGGTGGTGATCTCTTCGCCCTGACCGACAATGATGCCGGAGAGGATGGGGATCATCGGAAAGATGCAGGGGGTAAAGGCGAGTAGCAGCCCGAAGCCAAAGAAGCTGGCTAGGGTGAGGAGGGTGTTGCCACTGCCCAGTGAGGCGGCGATCTGGTCTTGCTCCGCTAGTACTGGTGCAGGTGCTGCCTGGGGGGCTGGAGCAGGGGCTGCCGGTTTTGCTGCTTTTTCCGGTTTTGCGGCTGGGGTGAAGGCGGGCAGCTTTAGCTCAACCTTTTTGGTGATGGGTGGATAGCAGATGCCACGTTCTGCACAGCCCTGATAGCGAATGTAGAGTGTGCCGCTGGAGGCCTCTCCTGTGGCGCGAATAAGCGGTAGTTTGATATTCTGAGTGCCGTGATAGACTTCCAGCGTGCCGAAAAACTGATCCTCCTTGAGTTCGCCGGGAGGCTGTTCTGGGGTTCCCAGCGTTAGGTTGCTGGCCTTCTTCAGGTCAAACTTAAACTTGTTGCGGTAGAGATAGTGCTCATCGGCAATATCCCACTGCATCAAAATTTCGTTCTGCTCTGCGGGTAGATGAGAGAAGGCAAAGGCTTCATCAGGATGGAGTGGGTCATCATTACCTGCATCCAGTCCAAAGGAGTTCATCAGCCCGCCCAGCTCTTTCAGTGGGGAAATCCCCTCTGCGGATGCTCCGCTCTGTAGGGTGAGAGTGAGGAGTAGGGTAAGCAGCAGTGTGGTGGTTTTTTTCAGGTTCATAAGCTAGAGAGTCGTGGTTTTTGTCTTTATTTTTAATCTGTTTTTTATTACGAGGTGGTTTGAGTGATCCAGTTCAGGTAATTGTCTGATCCTTGGCTGATGTCGAGTGCGATCACCTCAGGCACCTTGTAAGGGTGGTGTTGCTGAATGGTATCCTCAATTTTTTGGTAATGCTCTTTTTTTGTCTTTATAACCAATAGAGTCTCACGATCTTGCTCTATTCCATCCTCCCAACGGTAGATCGAGGAGATGTTGTCGATCAAATTCACACAAGCGGCCAGTTGCTGTTCGACCAGCAGTTTGGCGATTCGTTCCCCCGTTTCATGGTCCGGGCAGGTGTTGAGGATGGTGCAGTAATCAGACATGGAAAAAGAGAATACAGTACAATCCCTGCGCTATGAACCCTTTCAAACTACTCTTCGCCATCTTTATCTTTATCCCCATTATTGAGGTCTACCTATTGATTCAGGTTGGCTCGTGGATTGGTGTGGTGCCTACGGTTCTGTTGGTGATTACCACCGCGATGATGGGGGTTTCCATGCTCAAGTCGCAGGGGCTATCTACCCTGATGGATGCACAGCGCAGCTTGGCGAGTGGTCAGGTGCCAGCCTTTCAGCTACTGGAGGGGGCAGCACTGTTGGTGAGTGGAGCGCTGTTGTTGACTCCCGGTTTTGTTACCGACTTTATCGGTTTTCTGGGATTGATCCCGGTGACGCGCAAGATGATCGTCAACCTCTTTCTTAGTCGTGCGACTATCTCTGGTATCCATATGGGGGGAGAGGGGGGGCACCACTCTTTTGATCAGCGAGAGGAAGGCGTGGTGGTGGATGGTGAATTTCATGAGAAGCAGAGCAAAGTGTTGCGTTAACACGGCTATAGCCTCGTTGTGCGGATTCTCAGTACCGCCTAGTCGTTGATGTCCTGATAAAAAATTCTTTTCGTTGTTCTCTTGATTTCGTTCTGTTCGTCCCTATGATTAGCACTCCCTAGAGGAGAGTGCTAATGTCTCATTGGTACCCTTCT
>JABGQL010000109.1:2050-7112 GCA_018648825.1 Gammaproteobacteria bacterium | reverse complement strand
TGTTTCCAACGTGGCTCACCCAAGGTGCCCATCATCTGCACCGCGATAGGCCGCCCCTTGGGGAAAATTTGTGCCACAGAGGGGTTTTCAGGGCGAATCTCCAGCTTGCCGCCCAGTGGGGACTGCTTCCACGCCTGAAGTTTAGTGCGAATAGTCATTTTTCCGGAGAGAGCCACATCCCCCCGAGCCGAAAGATCCATGTCGATCCGGTTATTTTCAATCGTTCCCTGAATAGAGCCTTGGTCGATCTCGACCCCATAGGCCTTCATTTGTCCCCATGTTGATTCCCATTGACCTTGCTGTATCACGAGCGGGTTGATCGCCACTTGCATCGTCCCGGTGGCGCTCCCCTCCCCTTCAATAGCCGGCAGTGCAGTACCCACCAACTGGTTGAGCAACGGTTTCAGGCTATGGATATCTGCATCCCACGCGATCAAAACCCCTGGGTCTTCCCGTGTGACCACTGCATTAAAGTGAAGATGCTCCAGTTGCCCGTTCAAATCTGCAGCAAGTGTCCCCTTCAGCAGGGCTGACAACTGTGGTGCAACCGTTATCTGTTCAAACTTTACCGGTGCTTCACTCTCCAGCGCCACCAATTCAACCTGCTTAAGTTGTACGCCATCCCACTGGAGGGCCATCTCCTCCCATCGCAGTTTTCCTTTTGCTTTCTGCTTCAGCCAGCTCTCTACAGAGGCCACCGGCAAGGTATAGAAGAGAGCCCCCACATAGGCGATCAGGAACAGCAGAAGATAGGGCAAAACTCTCTTCATCAAAATCTACCCAACTCTATAAATAGCGTTAAACCCGGTTTTTTTTCACTGCCTCTGCGAATATCACTTCGGATCACCTTGATGCCGGGTGCAAGCTCCAGTTTCTCCACAAAATGGAGCAGCGGCTGCATATCCAATCGCTCCATTCTCAATGTGGCCCGCTCTCTGTAAAGATCCCCTTTCTGCAGGTTAACCGATGAGATCTGTTTTACATTCTGTTTCAAACCATCGGCTGCGGTGGTCCGCTCCAACCATGGCAGTAGTGAACGGATCGTCTGCTGCTGTTTCCCCTTGCTCTGCTGCCCCTGACTACGCAATGCCTCCAGCTGATTGGCTACGACAACCATTTCAGAGTGTACTTGCCGTTTTTTCTTCACCTCGACCTCTAAGCGCTCAACCGAGTCAAAAAAGGGTAATAGAATAAACTGTATCAAAAACAGAGAGAGCAACAGCGCAACCAGACTGTAGAGTATCTTCGGGTTATTCAGATCAAGACTTATCATGGTTCAAGATTCACCGGTTATAGAACCTTCAGATTGAACTGTACATGTCGGCTCTTGGTGAGAATTTGTGCCTTCTCCATCACCACCTCAACCACCCCTTCGGCCTCTTTCAGTGCCGCTTGCACCTTATCCAGGTGATCATAAGAGGGGACTTCTCCAACCAACTGTAACTGTCCCTGTTCAAATTGCAGCTGTTTCCACTGTACCTTTGTTTCACTGGGAATTGTGGTCTGGATCAGTGCGATCCACTGTCCCAAGCGACGACTGGGTTTCTCTTCACCACTTCCCGAAATTCTCTGATAGGCCTGACGAATCTGTGCCAGTGGATCGACCATCGGCACATTTGGCAAGGTTGTTTGAAACAGTGTTTTAATCGTATTGGAAACTGTCTGAGTCCGCTCTTGAAGTACGGAGTAGCGTGCCCCCTCCTGCACTACAGCCACAACCGCGACCATCAATAAGACCACCGCCGCGGCCTTCCACGGACGCAACCACTCTTTCCAGTTGATCTCTCCTGCCAATGCCCCACTACGAAAATCGAGCAACTGTTTACGCTGCTCTTTAGCAGAGGCCTGCATCACAATGGCCAATCCGGCAGGACGTAGATACTCCCAAGAGTCCAGATCATCCGCCAACTCATCTAGTTGTGGTTCAAGCCGCTTTCCAACCGAAGAGATCTCTGTGGGCCAAACCAGCTGCTCATCTCCATTCAATACCACCAGACAATCTACAGGACCGCCGTGACGAAATTGGCTTCGAATCAGCCACTGCAACTCCTCACGCACCGATGCTGCACCACGACTGCACGAGGCTGGGGCGACTGCACGTACCCCACATAAACTACCCTGCTCTACCGATAACAGCGTTGGCGGGGTTGCCGATCCGTCCACAATGAGTATATTTTCATGCTCAGAGATCAGGCCGCTCTGTTGCAACAGGGGCCAACACCCTGCTTCAGCAATCAGATAAGCGTGCCCGCGAACCCCTCTCTTTTCAATTTCATCCACTTGTTGCTGGAGCTGTTCTTGCTCAGCTACTGCATAAAAAATAGCCGTGAGTGGATCGCCCTCACCGTTCGAGTGGTGTGATTGAGTGAAAGCAAACTGTGGCTTTTCTCTCTTTTCAATCAGGCTCTCTTCGGCCTCTTGCGGCAGTACCTGAAGAATTTGCTCACTTTTGCGAAAAGGGAGTTGAGCACTACGAAAGGCCACTTTTTCTGCAGAGAGTCCGAGAGCGGTGTGGCGTGGTACGGTATGCAGAACAACCCCGTTTTCAGACGAATCTATGCGCCCGCATTCAAAGTGCTGACTGCCCTCTGGCTGGTATCGGACCCATAGCAGATGGTCTGGTGGCCCCGCCACCCCCCATGAATACTCCACTATGTTCTACTCCACAATAACAAACCGGTTATTACCATTTTTCTTGATCGCTAGTTTGACCACCCCTCGGACTTTACCTGCGGTGGCGCTGATCTTTACATTATAACAGTCTGATTCAGTCGTCAGTGGTATTGATTGAGCACTCAGTTCAGCAAATTCACTCCGCATCTCATCCACACTCTGAAAGGGTGACGACTCACGTAACTCGAGAATACTCTCCACTACCACTGTCCGCATCTCATCCACACTCTGAAAGGGTGACGACTCACGTAACTCGAGAATACTCTCCACTACCACTGGATTCATCTCATCACTCAACGCCAACAGCGCCTCTGGCGGGGCTGTATTGATATTGATTTCAGCTTGAGTGCAGTGAGCATTGGCAGTAATGGCCGGTCTAATCAAACTGACCATCTCTTCATCCCACCCCTTGATCAAGGCCAGTTCATGCAGCGTATGGAGCGGTCCATTCGTCGGGACATAGGCCGCCCCCAACGCCTGATACTCCAACTTCTCGGCCCCGTGAATCCCCCTTCGCTCCGAATCTGCATCGATCCAGTCAGCCACGGCTTCAACAGCTTCTATCGACAACTCCTGTTGCTCTAACAGGCGCTGTAGGCGCTGTTCAGTGACCGTCGAGAGTGTACCGCTACTATCCATCAAACTATTCAGGTTAATCCAGCGTGAGACATCGATGATTGATACCTCAACGACCTGTTCCCGGTCCCAGGGGATTTCTAGCGGCTGCGCCCAAGCTGCCTCCAGGGAATCCACTCTGCTGCCCCCCCCCTCTTGCGGCTGATTGAGCACCCGCAGCACTTCAGGTATGGCTGAACGGGCCATAATTTGTGCCTGTTGCAAATTCAGTTCATTCTCTACCCGGTAGATCTGAAAACGCTGCCCCTCCACTCTGGAGTAGATCAGGGATGAGATCAGCGCAATGGAGACCAATACAATCAGCAGCACCATGCCCTGCTGGTTACCGACCTGACTACGACCTCCCCAGCTCATCCTGCTGTACCTGTACCGCTCATACTACTCATTGGTAAAACAGGGTAGACCAGACTCCAACGGCCAATCTGCTCAAAGTCGAGATAAATTCGAAGCCCCCGTAATTTCTCTTCATCCAGTTGATCTGCCGGCCCCCACTCCTGGTCCTGATAAAGTTCGACGGACCCACCCTCTAACCCTCTGCCCAATCGCAACACCTCATCTGAAGATTCAATGTCACCCCCCAGAGGGACTACAACACGTTCCAACAGTGCGCCCTGCCCATCCGTCTGCCATCGATAATGGACCTGTACGATCCCCCCCAAGCGACTCTCTGCAACGACCTCTCCCCGACAGTTCAACACCACACCCTCTGTGGTGACTTGAAATCGAAAATTCTTTTTACTCTCCTCATCTTCTAACTCAATTAATGCTGAAAGGTCCCGTTCCAACATCCGTCGCAACAGAAAAAAAGAGTAGAGGTCACCTTCGTGTGCCTCGACCACTGCCATCTGTGCGCCCCCCTCCCGTACCACACTGTAGACACCGGTAATCAGAACGGTTGATATCGACAGTGCAACCAGCAGCTCAATCAAGGTGAAACCTGTGCTTTTACCCACTACGGTACCTCAGCCGTTTTCAAGGGTAGATAGAGTGCGGCCTGTTCAATAGTCTCTTCCTGATCTCCCACATCAATCTGCATCTGCAGTGCAACAGCCTGTTGTGTCCCCTCTTCATCTTCTACCGTATAGATCGAAACGGTCTGACTCCATGGGAATTTCCACCCTCCCATCTCCATCTCTCCATTTGTAGTGCCCTCTTCGACCTGATCATGATGAATTTCCGCCTCTGCCAGCAGGTTTCGAACCACCTGTGCTGCTGCAGCCTTACGCTCCAGATGCGACTCTGTTTTGATTTGCTGTTGTAAGATTCCCCCAAGCCCCACAAAGAGCAGCCCGGCAATCGCCAAGGCCACCAAAACCTCTAACAGGGTAAAACCCCGATGACCCGGAGCCGGTGCAAATAACATCGCTGTCTTCCCTCAGTCCAGCCTGAATCTTATCACTGCGGCTTCTGGCAGCAGCAACACAACCATCCGTAGATTATTCATCTTTAACAATTTCTCTCACTCTTTACTTCTAACAGCTACTCTGGATTAAAACGGCTCCAGCTCAACCCGCCCTTCGGAGCGGTTGAGCCAGACCCTGAACCCTTCCCGCTGCTCCTCACCCTGAAGAAGAAAATGGATTGAGAGGGGGCCAGAGGCTCCAAACGGGGTAAAACTCACTCTCTGCACAGACTCATCCAGCCACCCCATTTGATCGGTATCGGCCTCAAAGCGAACACCGGTTTTCTCCATAGTGTGCGGTTTGACCAGTGTTTCACTGACCACTGAGAAGGTCTCTTGCTTGCTCTCTTG
>JABGQL010000109.1:0-1950 GCA_018648825.1 Gammaproteobacteria bacterium | reverse complement strand
TCTCTTGCTTGCTCTCTTGTTTGCTCTCTTGTTCCCCCTCTTGCCCACCCTCACCTTCGTTCTCTTGCTCAATCTGATAGTGCTGTTCGGCATAATCAATTTGCAGACGATAGAGCGATCCACTATAAAGACTCTGGTCCAGCGCCCACTGAAGCACGCGAGAGAAGTGCAGAGCCTCTTTTCTAAGCTGCTCCTGCTGACCATTAAACAGCTTGGGAACTGCCAACCCCACCAGCAGCCCCACCAACATCAGCACTACCAGCAGCTCTATCAGGGTAAAGCCCCGTTCTCTACCCATCCAGATTCCATGAACCGATATCTGCTTTTGAATCTTCCCCCCCAGGCTGTCCGTCTGCACCGTACGAGAGCAGATCATAATCCCCATGCAGCCCCGGTGAGAGGTAGATGTAGTCGTTACTCCAAGGGTCTGACGGTACTTTAGAGAGGTAGCCTCCCTTTCTCCAGCGCGTCACCCCATCGGGCTGCTCTTTGAGTGCCCGCAACCCTTGTGCGGTGGTGGGGTAGTCATGGGTGTCGAGTCGATAGAGATCAAGCGCCTGCCCGATAGATTGAATATCGAGTCTTGCCTTGGTCATTCGCGCCTCCTCTGGACGCTCCATCACTCTAGGCACCACCAGAGTCGCCAATATACCCAAAATCACAATCACTACCATCACTTCCATCAGGGTAAAGCCTGTCTGAGCAGAACGCTGCTTCGTACTACACTGTAGTTTCTTCATTTCTACCTCTATCTCTCTTTCTCTCTGACCCAAAAGTCATTTATTTCAAGCGGATCATACACGCGAGGACGACCATCGGATAGCTGTATACGGGAAGCCTGCTCTATTTCTGTACGCTCATGAATCAGACGATCTACCGTCATCCACCACCCGGTTAAGGCCCCATGCTTATGAATGGCCTGCCTTGAATAGAGTGAACAGTTCGGATATGAGGGGCAGCGATCTCCATCGATACGACTCAGTACCGTGGCATAAAAACGCAACGGTGCAAGCAAGAGCCGTTTTGTCGCAGACTGCTCCCGCTCGCCCTCATGTTGATGAACGATCTCATGCTGCTCAATCTGTGAGAGCGCCAGCGGGTTCTCAGCGGCCTGCAGTGGTGCCAATGGAGTCATCACTCCCATCACCCACAAAAATAGTGCCCTATCCATTCTCATTAAAAATCAATCTTTAAGCCAATACTCTCTGAAGCAAAATAGGGTCGGATCTTTTCCAGATAATTCTGCCTCTGTTCGTTGTTCTGCTTATGCGCCAGACTTGAGGCGCTGAACATGGTGCCGGTATACCAACCCAGCTCCAGAACCCCCAACACAACCCCCAGAGCTGGCATATCCTGCTCAAAAGCCTCTACAGTTGCGCCAATCATCAACCCATTGGAGAGAAATGCAAACTGGGCATCTTTTGGACGGTCTAGGTAAGCATGTCCGGCCCCAGGCAGCAGCGCACTCAACAGTGCGGCGGTTTTCGGATCTTTTTGTGGCAACCGTTCTAACTCAGGCAGTGCCAGTAACACCTTTTCAACGTTCGCCTTGTAGTGCGGGTCTTCAATCTCGTTGAGGCGCTTAAGCGCCTTTGTATCCTCTCCCAACTGAAGGTGCTGCCAAGCCTGTCGTAACGAGGCCCTGTCCTTCCATTCACTCTCTGGCGCATAATTTTTGAGCTGTCCATAGCGGAACCGGGCTGCCTGAGGCGCTTTTTGTGCCTCATGAATTTCACCCATCTCAAACATCAGTTGAGCAATTTTCTTGCTTTGTGGATACTGTTTACCAAAATTTGCATACGCAGTGAGCGCACGTTGATACTCCCCCCCCTTTGCCAGACTCTGGGCATAACGGTGCATCACCTCTTCATGGTTTGGATAATCTGCCTCAGGATGGCGACGTGCATAAGAGAGATAGCGTCCGAACTCAGTTGCTGCACGTTGGTAGTC
>JABGQL010000157.1 GCA_018648825.1 Gammaproteobacteria bacterium | reverse complement strand
TCTTGAGATGGTTCAGCCACAACAGATTGTGATCTGTGAGGGGTGGGCAACCGGCGCAACGCTGGCAGAGGATGAACCTGCCGCACTGGTATTGGCTGCAATTGATGCCGGTAACCTGAAGGCAGTGGCCCTCTCTGTGCGGCAGCAGCGGCCAGAGATGCCAATCACCATTGCCGGAGATGATGACCGTCTGACCCAAGGCAACCCCGGTCGTACCAAGGCAACCGAGGCCGCTATTGCAGTGGATGGACAGGTGGCATTTCCACAGTGGCCGGAGGGGGCACCGGAGTCGCTGAGTGACTTCAATGATCTTGCCTGCTGGGTTAAGCAGCAGGATACGGGGAGCAGATCATGACTACGAATAAGATAGATGAAAAATTGTTGAGTGGTGCCACTACCCCCGTTGTGGAGTGGCCGCTTCTGATCCCACTGGATACTCCAGATCTCCCGCTGCTGGACCTGAAACTACTACCGGGATGGGTAGGGGCATTTGCTGAGTCTCTCTCTAAATCCACTGAAACCCCACCAGAGTTGGCCGCAGGAATGGTACTGGTCAGCTGCGCAGCGGCATCCGCAAGACGTCTACGGGTGATGGTCACCCCCGGCTATTTTGAACCCACCAATCTCTGGATTGTGGCGGCGCTACCTCCGGGCAACCGTAAAAGTGCCGTGCAGTCTGCGGCTACCGCACCACTGATTACATGGGAACGAGATCAGGCTGCTTTGCTGGAGCCGGAGATTAAACGAATCACCAGTGAGTGCAAGACACTGGAGGCACGGGTTAAGTCAAAACGAAGTATGGCCGCCAAAGAGAAGGGCAACACAAAGGCGGAGATACTGGGCAGAGAGGTGGCGGAGCTGGAGACAGAGATGCCAGAGATCCCGGTTCAGCCACAGATCTGGACATCAGATGCCACCCCAGAGCGGCTCGGTTCCCTGTTGGCAGAACAGGATGAGTGTATGGCGTGGCTCTCCTCTGAAGGGGGTGTTTTTGAGCTGTTACAGGGACGCTACTCCAGCGGCATTCCCAATCTTGATCTGGTATTGAAGGCACATAGTGGAGATTCGGAGCGTGTGGACCGTGGTAGTCGCCCCCCGGTATTTCTCCACTCCCCTCGGCTCAGTGTAGGGTTGAGTCCACAACCAGATGTATTGCGAGGACTGGCTTCAAGACCGGGCTTTCGTGGTCGTGGTCTGCTGGGGAGGTTTCTCTATCTGCTTCCAATCTCACCACTCGGTTATCGTCACTTGACCCCTAACCCCATTCCAGAAGGGGTTACTGCAAACTTTGCATCGGGCATTCATGCAATGTTGAACTGGTCTCCTGCAGTAGATGAACAAGGAGTGGAGAGACCTCACCTGCTGAAATTGAGTGAAGATGCTTATCAAGAGTGGCACGAATTTGCCAAGGCGATTGAGGTTCAGATGCAGCCCGGAAATGACCTCGATCAGATTACCGATTGGGCAGCTAAGTCTCCGGGGGCAGCGGCTAGAATTGCAGGCGTACTGCACGGCATCAAACACGCCCATGGGAATCCTTGGGAGGCTGCCATTACCGCAGAGACCATGGGCAGTGCATTGGAGTTGATGGCAGTCATTACCCACCACAGCCGTGCAGCAATGGGGGTAATGGGAGCTGACCCCAATATTGCTGCAGCCCACCATGTGTGGGAGTGGATTAATCGTGGACACCATCACAATATCACGGTGAGAGATGCATTCAATGCACTGCGCGGGAGTTTCAACCGGGTACATGAGTTGAGAGATGCACTGGAGGTGCTGGAGGAGCGTAGCTATCTGAGGGTTATTGAGATTGAGAAGAAGGGGCCGGGTCGTCCACCCTCCCCTATCATTCAAATTCGACCTGAATTGGCGGAGGCGTGGAAATGAGCTGGCGAGAGATGTTGAGGGCAGAGGTGACAGATGATCAACAACTCATTAAGCACAACCTGAAAAAACCAGTGAGCAAACCCAGTTCTGCGGATTGTGCGGATATTGCGGATAGAGAATCGAAACTGAATGTATCTAAACAGAGAGAACAAAAGCAGAGCCATGAGGAGAGACAGTCCAGATTGATGGAGTGTTTGGCTGATGCCTGTAAAGGTCTGGAGATTACCCCAATGGAGATTCATAAGGCGCTCTCACCTGATGATATTAAGGAGTGGGAGAGTGGCGACCTTACGCTGGAGGAGCTATCTGCCTTTGCTGACTTGTTAGTGGATCGTCGATCGATGGATCGGGGAGAGCGACCCGATCACTTTACAGAAAAGGCACACTGTCGGCAGTGTGGGCCGGTTTACCTCTGGA
Source organism: Gammaproteobacteria bacterium (assembly GCA_018648825.1). GTDB lineage: Bacteria > Pseudomonadota > Gammaproteobacteria > Thiopontia. The sequence continues at coordinate 4,815 of JABGQL010000157.1, read as the reverse complement.
TCAGTGGGACTGTGTTGGGTTGTCCGTGGTGTTTCAACCGTGCGGCAGACCGACCAATTCCACGCCCTAGATCGGTGCGCTGTGGTGAGTGTTGTCACTTTGAGCGGGTCTCCTATCACCCTCATCTTGGGCACTGCACTATGGGTGAGCCGGAGGCAGTTGCCGGATTATGGGATTCTGATCGCAGGTATTGCCTGCGTTATATCCCACATCCACAGCAATCCACCAACGTACCAACAGGGGCTACGGAAGCCAAAACAAAAAGTTAATTTTCCCAAATGATTTCGGTAAAAAAGGAGAGCACCATGGGTGGAATAGGTAGTGGAAGGCACTGGCATTTTGGTGCCCATGAGACCACGGGGGATTATCGCGCCATTGATATTAGACGCTGGAAGCGTGATGGCCTACTCGTACCAGGGCAGACCTTTGGCTGGCAGTGGTTGCGTAATGATGAGGTCATTGCATCGATAAGGGTGCAGACTCAGCCAGATCGAGTAAACCTTATCTATCGGCATCGAAGCGGAGGTGGTGATTGGCAAGATGAGAGCTACCCCATCTTTCTGGATTCGACCGACTGCCATCTTGGTGGACAGCGCCCCTGGTTCCTTTGCCCCGCTGCTGGGTGTGGGAAGCGGGTGGCTATTTTGTATGGTGGGAAGATATTTGCCTGCCGACACTGCTACCAGTTGGCCTATGAAAGTCAGCGTGAGACCGATTATGACCGTGCTGCCAGACGTGCTAACAAGATCAGGAGAAAACTGGACTGGGAGGAAGGCATTCTTAACTCAAAAGGATGGAAAAAACCGAAGGGGATGCACTGGAAGACCTTTGAGCAGTTGAATCGGGATCATGACTATTTTCAGCAAACTGCACTGAATGGTATTGCTGCGAGATTCAACATGCTGGGCGAGTCACTGGATGATTGGATGTGAGTAGATAGCAACACATTTTTTAACACTTGTTTATGACAGTTGTTATGCTATATTAATTAACATGAACAGTGTCACAAAACATTCCATTGATGATCTTTGCGCTTTAGCTGGCGTGGCTAAACGAACCCTCCGCTTCTATATCCAGCAAGGTCTGGTTGACCGCCCACTAGGTGAGAAACGTGGCTCCCACTACAGTGAACGACATCTTGAGCAGGTTCTAACCATTCAGAAGTGGAAGAGTGCCGGACTTTCACTTGAGCGTATTCGGGAGTTGCTACAAGGCGATGATGAACGTCTCACCCCCCCTCTGAAACCAAAGGCTCCCGGCTCTGTTGAAGTATGGAGTCGCATTCATATCCAGGATGGGCTGGAGATTAACATTCAACCGGAGCGCACCAACATGACACCGGAACAGCTTCGAGCATTCAGCAAGCAGGTAATGAAAATTGCCCAACAAATCAGCACAAATATGGGAGATGAGAAGTCATGAGAGAAGAGATCGGGATGTATAGTCAGGATGAGCGGCCCATTCCACTACAAGGGTTAAAGGTCAACGTCCATCTGCATGATCTGCTTTCTGAGGTCACCATCGAACAGCACTACAAAAATAGTGAGGAGACCAATATCGAAGCGGTCTATACCTTTCCTCTGCCCCAGAGTGCAGTATTGATGGAATTGGTATTGGAGATTGGTGGACGGTCACTGCAAGGAAAAATCACGGCGAACCATGTGGCCGAAGAGCGATACGAAGAGGCTGTCACCGATGGTGACACCGCAGTTCTGCTGCAAAAACGAACCGATGGACTCTACACCATTAATCTGGGCAATCTACAGTCAGGTGAGTCCGCAATCATCCGCTTTCGCTATGCAGAGCTTCACCAGTGGCAGGGAGATCAATTGAGGTTCCTGCTACCAACGGTGATTGCTGAGCGTTATGGAGACCCAGCAAGATCAGGACTGCAGCCTCATGAACATCCAATAACTGATGGAATGGTTGAGCACGCATATCAGATGTCATTGCGGGTATCTGGAACTTTACTTCAGGCACGACTGGAGTGCCCAACCCACCCGGTACAGACTATTGATGAGGGTAGCTCACTTCTTGTTCAGCCTGCTGACCAAACGACCTTTATGGACAGAGATTTCATTCTCAATATGCATCGATTGGATAAAGCTGTTGATGCAGGTGCCTTGATAACTGCTGTTGACCCCTATCAGGAGGGGATGAATATTTTGATGGCCAGCTTTCAACCACAGATCAAACATGCTGAAAAAAAGAACCACCCTGTCAGCCTTAAAATCTTGGTTGATTGCTCTGGCTCAATGGGAGGCGATTCCATCTCTCAAACCCGTGAAGCAATTATGGAGATCATGGGGAGGCTACAGGAAGAAGATGAGTTCAATATCATCTGCTTTGGGAACAGTGTAAGGCCATTCAAGAGGCGAATGGTGCCAGTAAGTTCTAAGTCTATTGATACTGGAAGGCGTCTAGTAGAGAACCTTGATGCAAATCTTGGCGGTACTGAGCTGGGAAATGCATTAACCACAACCTACGCCTTGCAAGGGGACAGCTCAATTGCTTCAGACATCCTCCTGATTACCGATGGTGAAATTTGGGATGGTGATGAGATCTATGATGAAGCAATTGCCAGTGGCCACCGGATCTTTACCGTCGGCGTAGGAAGCGCAGTTTCAGAATCATTTGTACGGAAGATAGCGGCGGTCAGTGGTGGTGCAACTGAGCTAGTGACCCCCAACGAGCAGATGGTGGAGCATATTGTTCGTCATTTTGAACGGATACGATCAGCAGAGGTATCTGCAACAATAAACTGGAATGTGGAGCCCGTTTATCAGACTCCCAAGCAATTTGATCGTGTTTTCGAGGTAGACACGATTCATGCCTTCTGCTCTACAAACGATTTATTACCAGAAGAGATTACAGTTGACTATGCGGGTAACGATATTGCCCCCGTTACCCATCAGATAAAGGCAAGCCCCGCAGCTATCGGTGGGGATACATTGGCAAGACTTGCTGCCTGGTCTCGAATACAGGAAATTGAAGATAAAGAAGCGGAAACGGCTCTTGCTGTCCAGTACCAACTGCTTACTGAATACACTGGAATGACGGCGGTTGATGCCCGAACAGCAGAACAGCAAACGGCTGACCTTCCAGAACTGAGGACAGTTCCACAGATGCGAGCTGCTGGATGGGGAGGGACAGGTTCAGTTAAACCATGCCTCATAGAGCCAATGCCAATGATGAGAAGTGGCACTGATGATTACGCTCCTACACAAAAATCCATGCTGGATCGGCCAACATTTATGCGGATGGAGTGTCGAGATGATGAGGCCAAGTTTAGTCGCCAGTCTTCGTCAAATTTAGATGAAGAGTATCTTGATATACCTTCATTCCTGAGAACACAAGCAGATGATTCACCCAGAACGGATACTATCACCCATTTTTCAGATGAATTGAATGGGTACTACCAATCCTGGAAGTTAATCAATCGTATTGCCTCCTCATGGGAAATTGAGCAACTGGAGCGGTTTGGACTTCCCGGTTTTGTATCAAGTTGGTTGCAAACACTGGTCATTGATGAAGAATCTGAAAAACAGGCTGTGATCCTCTTCCTCTATAAGTTCATTCAGACACCATCAGGAGTAGGTGTAAACAAGATAGCTCAACGAATCATCAAGAAGAGATACAAAGCACTTCTCCTCGATAGAGCCATCGAACAACCGATCCAAAACTATATTGCAGAAATTATAAATAATGAGTGGCCAGATAGCCAGTTCATGAATTCTGCCGGGAGGGCTGTATTGTGAGAAATGAGACCACCAGTATAGAAAAAAATATTGTTAATGAGATAGATCAGAAACCATTGACATTGGAGCTGAATAAATTGGAGCAGAGAGAAGAGCTGGCTGTTTGCTATTTTATGATTCAAAACCAGCTTAGTATTGATCTACCTCAGTTGAAGCTTGAACTATTCAGTTTCAACCAGGAGCGTGTAATAAACGGGCATTTCCTTGCCGATTTTGGTGCGATTCCCGCAAACAAGAAAGTGGTTAAGCTTGTCCCTGTCCAGGAGGTTAATATCAAGCAAATCTCTTCCATCCTCTTAAATCGAGTAATGGATGAAAGCGATTCTGATCCTTGCTGTAGTCTGGAGCAAGTTGTTCTGTTCTCAAGAGTCAAGGGGGTCAGCATGGAAAGTTGATGCAGTTGATATGGTGTAGCATTGGCCACCTGATTTTGTGCTACCTGCAACCATAACAACGCCGCACCATCAAGCCCCGTTCCGCTTGCACCACATCCGCTTGCGGCAAACAACACACCGCAAACTCCAGCGGCACCAACTCCACTCGTTCACCACATTTACATAAGGTGGCATTATGCGCTATTGCCGTGGCGCACCCACAGCGGTATCAATTCACAGGTTGTACCGGTGCGCCACTCACAACAGTCCATTCCTCCTTCGACAAGCTCAGGCTCCACCGCATAACGTCACCCTATGTAAAGTGGAGCAAATATTGTGCATACCCTGCCCGCTCTCGCTTTGCTCGGCAAGTGTGGTCAACCGCCACCACACCTGCACCGCTACACCATAGGCAAAGTGGCTACGCCACATTGCCACGACAGCGTCTGCAAGAAAAAAGGTTCTCACACTCTCCAAAAATGATCGCATTGAATGGTGCTACATTAGATGGAAATCAATAGCCCACTTTACAACGATGCAGAGAGTGGGGGTAAAAGTGGGGGTAATTTCAGACCAATCACATCACAAAGAAAAACGGCCTACCTCATAAAGAGATAAGCCGTTCTTTTATATGGCGCGCCCGGAAGGATTCGAACCTCCGACACCTTAGTTCGTAGCCAAGT
>JABGQL010000087.1 GCA_018648825.1 Gammaproteobacteria bacterium | reverse complement strand
GCCAGCTCCCCATTCATCTCATCAATCAATCCATCCATCTCCGCCCCAAACAGTTGATGCATCTTCCCCAACCCACCCTGACTATCAAATGGGGCCATCTCCAGATCATCCCGCTCAAAGTGGAAGGAGCTGATAATGTGGTCCCGAATCATCTGTAACCACTGCATCTGCTCTTCGTTGAACTTATCCCCAGCACCGGCGTGGTGTTTCATGATCCAGTTCTGGAAGTTTCTGCGTACCGTGGCATCATAGGTAGAGAGGGTGTTGTCGACCTCACAGACACGACGAATCAGGGCTACCAGCGTAGTGAGTTCATTGATTGGCTGCTTGCCCTTGTAACCATCGATCTGGCTATAGGCCTGCCACACTCTAACCGGGGCCAGCGTAGGTTTGTCCGCCTTGAGTCGGTTCATCACCTGCTGAATCATCTCGTAGGTGATCTCTCTGCGGCGTTGGGGCTGGTCATAGAAGATCTCCAGCGCGTCAATTGTATCCTTGTGCTGTTGAATGTACTCGGCAAACTCTTGAACCAGTTTATTGGCATTGTCGATGGAGTCTTTGCCCCACTCCGCCCGTGTCACTTCGTCCAGATTATCATGATCGATCTTCTGCTCTTTCTCCCTTCTAATGGAGTCGATTAACTCGATCAGCTCCCCGTTAAAGGTGTTGGCAACCTGACTGACCAGCTCAGCCTGGGCCTGCTTGCGCTTCTCTTCACCGGGGTCTGTACCCACCGGCTGCTGTGCCAGTTCCAGCGCTTTGGCTTCCACCAAATCTGCATCAATCGCATCCAATAGGCCGTTGACGATATGGGGCAGTGCAACCCCTTGCGCCGCCTTTTTGATTCTCTCCTGCTCATCCGCATCCAACTGCTTGTTGAGTCGAGCCAAACGCCCTGCCAGCGAGCTGACGGTATCGGCATCGCTGGCCCCCATCATCACTCCCATGGCGAGATCTTTCAGCGGGACCGAGGGTTGGGTGATCAGTGGCTGGCTGGCGGTCTTGAGGGACTGGGTGACACCAATGGCATCGACAATCACGTAGTGGGTCTTGGCACTGTTGGCTGAGGGGGAGACCTTTTTCAGATCGTCATGGTCAAGGGTGCGGGTACCCCGCCCTTTCATCTGCTCGAAGTAGTTTTTACTCTTTACGTCACGCATAAAGAGCAGGCACTCCAGCGGTTTCACATCGGTGCCTGTGGCGATCATATCGACGGTTACTGCAATACGCGGATTATAGTCGTTACGAAACTGGGAGAGGATCGATTTGGGATCTTCCCCCTCCTGTATCACCCTGCCCTCTTTGTCTCTCTTCTCTTTTGCCGCTTTGTAGGTGACCTTTTTGCAGAAGGCGTTGCCCTCACCAAACTCTTCTCGCACGGTCTGGATGATGTCATCGGCATGGCTATCGGTCTTGGCGAAGATCAGTGTCTTCGGCACCTCGTCACGCGCAGGGAAGATCTCACTCAGGCTGTTTCTGAAGGTCTTGATCACCGTTCTGATCTGACTGGGGTTGACAATATCCCGGTCGAGCTGTGTAGCAGAGTAGGTCTCATCTTCATCTTGCTCTTCCCAGCGTCTCTTGCGCGTGAGTTTCTCTCTGCGCTGAATCTGCTGTTTGGCCTTTAGCTTATCCCCCTGTCTGGATATTTTGGTATCGATGTAGTAGATCTCATTGCCGACGTTGACCCCATCGGCGACGGCCTTCTCATGGCTGTAGTCACTGACCACATTCTGTTTAAAGAAGCCGTAGGTGCGGCTGTCAGGGGTCGCGGTGAGGCCGATCAGGTAGCCATCAAAGTAGTCCAGCACCTGTTGCCAGAGATTGTAGATGGAGCGGTGGCACTCATCGATAAAGATAAAATCGAAGAATTCGATCGGCACCTTGGGGTTGTAGGCAACTGGGACGGGCTCTTTGGGTTTGGTAAGCTGTTCAGCCGGGTTGCGCTCTTCCAACGCATCATCCAGCTCCTCCTCTTTGAGGATAGAGTACATGCGCTGGATAGTGCTGATACAGACTTGGGTATCTTTGGGGACGGCGGCACTCTTGAGCCGCTGCACCGCATAGAGCTCGGTAAATTTGCGGTTGTCATCACTGGGGGTAAAGGAGAGCATCTCCTGTTCGGCTTGTTCTCCAAGGTTTTTGGTATCTACCAGAAAGAGGATGCGCTTGCCTCTGGCGTATTTCAATATCCGGTACATGGCAGTGATGGCGGTATAGGTCTTACCGGCACCGGTCGCCATCTGGATCAAGGCTCTGGGCTTATCTAATTTGAAAGATGCTTCCAGATTAGTGATCGCGGTCTCCTGACAGTCACGCAACCCCAGCTCTTTGGCGGGGAGGTTGGAGGGGTTGAGCTGTGGAATTTGGTTGAGACCCGTTCGGAGAGTGTCACCCTGCTCCAGCCACTGATGGAGCGTCTCAGGACGGTGAAAGGCGAAGAGTTCTCTGGAGCGGGGTTTGGGGTCTCGACCATCGGTAAAGCGGGTGATAACCCCCGTGCTTTCGTAGAGAAACGGTAGCGGCTCGTTGTTATTAACCCACTTGAGCTTGGCGCTGGCATAGCCCCCCGTCTGCTCCTCTACAGTGGTGATATTTTCACCCCTGTTTTTACGTTTGGCCTCGATGACCCCAACGGCCTTTTTATCTATAAACAGCACATAGTCTGCCGGGCCGGTATCAGTGGGGTATTCGCGAACGGCCTGCCCCAATCCATTACTCAGGTCGATCCTCTTTTTATCCTGAACAGACCAACCAGATGCCTTGAGCAGGTCGTCTATCTGGTCTCGCGCAATCTGTTCAGGGTTTTGGTTAGGGGCCATATTAAGTGGGTATAGCTGTCTAAAGCGGCCCTTTAGAGGATCAGGGAGAGACCTCTAACATCCGCTCCAGCGCCAGTTTTGCCTGTTCTGCCACATCTTCCGCTACCGAAATTTGGTTGACTACATTGCCCTCCAACAGATTCTCCAGCGTCCACAACAGGTGCGGTGGATCGATACGGAACATGGTCGAGCACATACAGACAGTCGGTGACATAAAGTGGACCGACTTCCCCTCATGCTTGAACTGTTCATGTAGTCGATTGACTAGGTTCAACTCTGTACCCACCAGCCAGCGGCTATTGGGTTCACTATCTGCAATGGTCTTGATGATGTACTCGGTAGAGCCGACATAATCGGATTTCTGGCACACTTCATAGGAGGACTCTGGATGGGAGACGATTTGGGCCTCTGGATACTGCTCTTTGAACCGGTCGATCTGCTCCGGCTTGAACATTTGGTGTACCGAACAGAACCCTTTCCAGAGGATCATCTTAGCATTATGAATCTCCTCCTCCGTCAACCCACCCATTGGCTGTTCATAATCCCACACCACCATCTCTTCCAGCGGGATATCCATGGTTGCGGCGGTATTGCGTCCCAGATGCTGATCAGGGAAGAAGAGTACCTTCTCACGCTGACTGAAGGACCACTCCAGCACATGACGTGCATTGGTAGAGGTACAGACGATACCGCCATGGCGACCGCAGAACCCTTTTAGATCCGCTGCGGAGTTGATGTAGGTAACGGGGGTGATGGTCTCATCAGGATTAAGCACACTGGATAGCTCTTGCCACGCCCTCTCCACATTAGGGAGGTCCGCCATATCCGCCATTGAGCAGCCCGCGTTGACATCTGGGATGACCGCGACCTGGTCCGGGCGCGAAAGGATATCCGCCACCTCTGCCATAAAGTGGACACCACAGAAGACAATGTATTCTGCTTTGGAGTTGGCCGCCTGCCGTGAGAGCTTGAGTGAGTCGCCAGAGAAGTCCGCGTGACGGAACACCTCTTCACGCTGGTAGTGGTGACCGAGGATCACCAGCCGCTCACCCAGCTGCTGTTTGGCTGCGAGGATGCGCTGCTGGCACGCTTCGTTATCCTGAATGGAAAATGGATCGCTTGCGGCCATCGATTATGCCTCGCCCTTCGCCGCCTTTTCTGCCGCTTCTTCCGCTTTTGGATTTTTGCGCAGACGGATATTGAGTTCACGCAGCTGGCGATCTCCGGCAAAGTCGGGCGCTCCGGTCAACAGGCAGTTTGCTGACTGCGTTTTAGGGAAGGCCATCACATCACGAATAGAGCTGGCACCCGCCATCAACATCACCAGACGATCCAGACCGAAGGCCATACCACCGTGTGGAGGGCAGCCATACTTGAGCGCGTCGAGCAGGAAGCCAAACTTGTCTTGCGCCTCGGCCTCCTCGATACCCAGCACTTTCAACACCTGCTCTTGTACCTCTGGGTCATGGATACGGATGGAGCCACCGCCGATCTCGCTGCCATTCAGCACCATATCATAGGCACGGGAGTAGACCTTGTGTGGGTCACTCTCCATGTACTGCATCTGCTCGGCATTGGGTGCGGTGAAGGGGTGATGGATGGAGGTCCAGCTCTCACTCTTCTCGTCCCAGTCGAACATGGGGAAGTCAACAACCCAGACCGGCTTCCACTCATCCGACATCAAGCCACGATCTTCACCCACCTTGACGCGCAGTGCGCCCAGCGCTTCATTTACAATTTTCGCTTTATCCGCACCGAAGAAGATGAGGTCGCCACTCTTCGCGCCTGTGCGCTCCAGAATACCGCTAATGGTATCGTCTGGAAGGAACTTCACAATCGGAGACTGCATCCCCTCACGCCCCGCCTCAACATCATTAACCTTAATATAAGCAAGACCACGGGCACCGTAGATGCTTACAAACTTAGTGTAGGCATCGATCTCTTTACGGCTGATGCTATTGCCATCGGGTACGCAGAGCGCGGCAACACGACCGTGTGGATCGTTGGCCGGACCAGAGAAGACCTTGAACTCCACCTCAGACATCAGGTCCGCAACATCAATCAGCTCCAGAGAGACCCGCAGGTCAGGACGGTCTGAACCGTAACGCTGCATCGACTCATCGTAGCTAATCTGTTCAAAGCGCTCTGGCAGCTGGGTATCGAGCACATCCTTGAACAGGCCACGCACCATATCCTCCATCAGCTCCATAATCTGGGTCTCATTGAGGAACGAGGTCTCAACATCAAGCTGGGTAAATTCAGGCTGACGGTCTGCTCGCAGATCTTCATCACGGAAGCAACGCACGATTTGATAGTAGCGATCCATACCGGAGACCATCAACAGCTGTTTGAAGAGCTGTGGCGATTGCGGTAGCGCAAAAAACTCGCCCGGATGGGTACGACTTGGCACCAGATAGTCACGCGCCCCCTCTGGGGTGGCACGGGTTAGCATCGGGGTTTCGATATCGAGGAAGCCGTTGTCATCGAGGTAACGGCGCATCTGCCGAGTCACCGCAGCACGTAGCTGCATACGCTCCTGCATCACCGAACGACGCAGATCAATATAGCGATAGCGCAGACGGATATCCTCGCCCATATTGTCATCATCGATCATAAATGGTGGGGTCTCTGCCTTGTTAAGCACGTCCACATCATTGATCAACACTTCAACCTTACCGGTCGGCATCTCTTCGTTGACGGTCCCCTCAGGCCGCGCACGCACAACACCGTTGATGTTTAAAACGTACTCGGAGCGCACCTGCTCGGCGATCTCAAACGCCTCGGCATGATCGGGGTCAAAAACAACCTGCGCCAGACCGGTACGGTCACGCAGGTCGATGAAGATCACTCCACCATGGTCACGGCGACGGTTTACCCATCCGGCCAACTGGATTTCCTGACCAATCAGGGACTCATCTATCTCTCCACAGTAGTGGCTTCGCATAATCTTTCCTTAACTCGTTAAATTCTATTGACTACTCTATTCACTCTGCCGCACAGCCGCCGCAAGCACCTGTGGCACAGGCTGGTGCTGGTGCCTCTTTTTTAGCACTGTCAGCCATATTCTTCTTCGTCCCGGTCTTGAAGTCACTCTCATACCAACCTCCACCAGAGAGGCGGAATCCAGCGGCTGAAACCATCTTCTTCAGCGAAGGTTTTTCACAGGCGGGGCAGTCGGTCAGCGCTGCATCGCTCATCTTCTGCAACTTCTCTAACTGATGACCACAATCATCACAGGCGTACTCATAAATCGGCATTATTCACTATCCTTCATGCACGGCTAAAAACGGGCGAACGGTTACTCACCCGCAAACTAATCGACTATTATACCGAATCCCAAAAACGACGGCACCACTCAAACACCATGCACCTTGCAAATACCCGTATGCCCTCCGACAGTCGACAAGACTGGCGCACCATCAAGTCTCTGCTCCCTTATCTCTGGAACTACCGCTTTCGTGCAGGGCTGGCGATTGGATCACTCATCCTCTCCAAGTTTGCCAATGTCTCGGTACCCCTAATTCTGAAAGAGATTGTCGATATCTTTGACCAGAACCATGAGGCCGCCTTGGTTTTACCTTTGGGACTGTTGGTTGGATATGGGCTGATGCGTGCGGGTAGCGCACTCTTCAATGAGCTACGCGATGGGATTTTTGCCAAGGTGCGCCATGGCATTGTGCGTGAGATCTCTATCCACTTTATGGAGCACCTGCACAACCTCTCACTACGCTTCCATCTCGACCGCAAGACTGGGGGCATCACCCGAGATATGGAGCGTGGCACCCGCTCTATCAGCTCACTCTTCAATATGTTGCTGTTTAATATCATTCCCACACTGGTGGAGGTGACGCTGATCGCAACCATTCTGCTCGCCAACTACAATCCTTGGTTTGCCATCATCACCTTTGGTACCGTCGGAATCTACATCACCACCACATTCCTCATCACCAACTGGCGCATGAAGTTTCGGGTAGAGATGAACCAGCGCGACTCTGAGGCGAGTACCCGGGCTGTTGACAGCCTGATCAACTATGAGACAGTGAAGTACTTTGGCAATGAGCGCTACGAGCTGGATCAGTACGATGAGCAGATGCGCAGTTGGGAGAGCGCAGCGGTCAAGAGCCAGACCTCAATGTCGGCACTCAATTTCGTACAGGCCTTTATCATCGCCATCGGGGTCACCATCATTATGGTGATGGCCGGTCAAGGGGTGGTGGATGGTGAGATGTCACTGGGTGACCTAGTACTGGTCAACACCTTCCTGCTACAACTGTTTATCCCACTCGGGTTTTTAGGGGTGGTCTACAGCCAGATCAA
>JABGQL010000142.1 GCA_018648825.1 Gammaproteobacteria bacterium | reverse complement strand
CCATTATGACCAGCAAGTGACTGCAGATTTTACAGTGCCTCAGCTGCAGTACAACAATGTCGTCAACATGTTCTCTGCGGTGTTGAAGGGGAAGGGTAATTACCTCCAAATTCGTTTTATTGACCAGTTTGGAATAGAGCAGGTGCGACTGGACCGTTCCTTTGCAGAAGGGGCGGTCCAAATTGTCGCCACAGAGAGTCGGCAGGATAAATCACACCGTGGTTACTTTAAACAGGCAATTCAGCTGCCGGCTGATCAATACTACCTCTCCCCCCTCAATCTGAATCGTGAAAATGGTAAGATCGAAGAGCCTCATCGCCCTGTGCTGCGGGTTGCCAAGGCTCTATACGGTACACAGGAGGAGGTACGAGGGATTGTTGTGATCAACATTGATATGAACAGCATGCTGGAAGCACTGAAACTGGAGAGTGGTCAGGCTTGGTTGCTCAATAGTCAGCAAGAGTATCTCTATCACCCCGACAAAGAGAAGCGCTTTGGTTTTGATCTTCAGCATCCAGAGTATCGTTTTCCTGAATATTGGATTGACGGTATTGATAGCAAAGAGGCGCTGCAAGTGATCCCCCCAGATGGCACCTTTCAGTGGGTACCCTCGCTACACCGAGTAGTTTCCAAAGAGCAGTTTCAAATTCACCCTGATGATGATGAGCGTAGCTGGACCCTGATCCGAACACTTCCGGGAGCAGCCATTCTGGACCCGTTGCGCGAGATGGTATTTGCAGTGCTGCTGACACTAACTTTACTCATTATTGCCATCGTGGTTCGTTCTACAAAGCTTTTTGTACGCCCCATTGAACGTTTGATGGGGATGGCTAGGGCTATTGGAAGAGGAGACTTTACAGCCAGAATTAACACCAATAGTCTGGATGAGTTGGGGCAACTATCAGCCACCTTTAACCAGATGGCTCACGCTCTGCAACAGAGTAAAAATTCACTGCACAATGTGGAAGAGGCGCTGTCGGCAATGGATGACCTACTGGTTGTGGTTGACCAACAGGGGGATATCAAACAGGTCAACCGTGCGGTTACTCAAACCATGGGGGTAAGTAGTGACAAGCTGTTGGGGAAACCACTCCAGCTGCTTTTTGATGAGGAGGAGCAACAGCTGGGGAGAGGGCGCTTCTCAACAGAGGTGACACGTATGCTTGGGGGGCATATGCAATCCCGGTTGGAGCAGAATCCGCAGCAATTTGAAGAGATTCTCCATCAAGCCCCACTTGCTACTTGGCTCAGCCGGGAAGATGGAACCATTGATATAGCCAACGATGCAGCACATCAACTGTTGCACTACTCTGAAAAGAGTATGGAGGGGATGAATATCGAACAACTGCTCCCTGCGGAGATGCAGCACCAACATGCGACACTGTGGACCAGTTTTCTTGCCAGAGGGCGCTCACGAATGGTTGGAGAGAATCAGGTGGCGACCGCACGCTGTGGTGATGGCACTCCGATCTCCGTACAGCTTAATCTCTATCGTCTGCAGAGGGATAATGAACCCGTTGTAGTTGTGGTGATGCGAGATGCCTTTACTGTGGAGGATTGGTTGCAAGTTGAACCCACTCCATTTGGCCGACTGTTGGACTATCCGGATGAGCAGGGCACATTTCAGGGCATGGAGAGGCAACTTCGATTGGCTAACGGCTCAACACTGCCGGTACTGATCTCTGGAAAGGTGGTGTATGAGACTGCAGTACAAGGGGAGCATGAGGATAGTGAGGAGAGGCTTCAGCAGGTCATTTTAGTTATCAAAGACATTTCTCAATTGCGCCGTACCGAGCTGGAATTGGATGAAAGAGAACAACTCACTAAGCAATTACAGCAGCGCAGTGATGAGCTGAAAGAGAAGATGGGGCAGATGGAGATGATCCATCAAGCCTTTGTAGAGCGCGAAAATAGAGTGATTGAGATGAAGAGAGAGATCAACCAGCTGAAAGAGCAGTTGGGAGAGGTGGCTCCCTATAATATGGAGGGTTTATGATTGAGTGGAATGAAGAGGTGAAAACCGGAATAGAGATGATTGATCGTGAGCATCAAAAGCTATTCAATATGATCAATGCACTAGAACAGGCTTTGGATAACGGGAGTACTGCACCTCTGGCACAAATTATCAATGGATTGATGGAGTATACCTTGACCCATTTTGAGCATGAAGAGGCGCTTTGTCGTACTAGCGGGTGGCCGGGACTGGAGGCGCACCAGAAGCTTCATCGACAACTGCGTGACCAAGTTTCCGCATTGAAAGAGAACGCTGTTGACCCACAATCGTTACACACTTTTCTGCTGCAGTGGTTGGTAGAGCATATTCAAAAGGCTGATATGGAATATGTACACTGGGTGGAAGGAAGGCGCTGAATAACTCATGAGCCGCTACTGGATACAGAGGTCAATGATCGGTGTACTGTTGTTCACCAGTTGGAGTATGGTGGTTGCACAAGAAGCCATTGTAATCAGTGGTTCAAGCACCTTTCTCCCCATTATACGTCAAGCAGCAGAGCAGTTTGAGGCAAAGGGCTTGGGTAAAGTTCAGAGCTGGGGAGGCGGTAGCCATGTAGGGATTGAAGATCTGCTACAGGGGAAAAACAGTATTGCAATGGTCTCCCGTGAATTAAATAGTCTGGGGGATAGCCCACTTGCTTTAGGGGCTGAACTGCAAACTTTCACCATAGGGATTGATGGAAATGCCGTAGTGGTGAATCAAGATAATCCATTAAAAGAGATGGACCGAAAAACACTGAGATCACTACTGACCGGAGAGGTTCGTCTCTGGAGTCAGCTGGGTGGGAGCGAGCGGCCCGTAGTCACGGTTGTCAAGGAACCGGGGCGCTCTATCCGTAAGCAACTTGAACAGTATGCTGGATTAGAGGGAGAGCCATTAAAAGAGGACTATCAGGTGGGGGCCAATGTAGAGGCCCTGATCTTTGTTGGGGCTGACCCAGATGCCATCACCTTTGTCTCCATTGGCGCGACCCGTTATGCTCAATCTCTTGGAGTAGCCGTCAAAATGCTACGTAGTGATGGTTATGAGCCAACTTTCAGCAATATATTGAGTAACCGCTACCCGTTGGGCAAGCGGCCACTAAACTTGGTTACTTTGGGTAATCCGGGAGTCATGGAGCAGCGTTTTATTGATTTTTTGTTGAGCCGGGAAGGTCAGGAAATTGTTAAAGCACTGGGGTATGCACCACTGCCGTAGCAGAGCCTGATAATGAAAAAACAGTTTAAATTTCAGCTCTCAGTTCGCACCATACTTATCTCACTAGTGCTATTTTTAGGGGTGATCTCACTACTGGGGATGTTTTTAGGGCAGCTACTACTCTCACAAGGTAATCGTGAGGCACAACAGCAGCAACGGGTACACACAGAAATTCTGGAGATTATTCATCATCTTGGAGGTCCTGCACTCAATATCCAGGTACTGGCACTCTCCAGCGTTGTGGAACGTAGTGAAAAGCATCTACTGCAGAGCGCCAAGTTACCCGGACTCTTTTTTAAGCAGCTGGATACCCTTGAAGCACTGGTTGAAGCATCTAAACTAGACCATAGAGTGGCCTCCCGGCTGGAGCTACTGCGTACCAGTTTTAGAAACTACATGCGTGAAATTTTCAATACCGCTGCTCGTTTGTTAGCCACTAAAGAGCACCCTCTAAAATGGATGGAACAGAGTCGATTTCTGTTGCAGCAGTTTGATGCGCAGCGACATCTTCTGGAAGAAGATATTGAAGAGATCATTCAGCAGTATGCACTCTCTTATGAGCAAGAGGTCAAAAACCGAGAGCGCAGAATCAATATTGCCTCTCTGATGGTTACTATACTTATCTTGTTGCTGTTGCTGGTGCTGTGGGTACTCTCTGTGCGCTTTTTTCTGCCGATTAAACAGCTGCGCCTGTTGGCACAACAAATTGCATCCGGTGATTATAGTGTAGAGATGGTGTGGCCCTATCAGGATGAGTTAGGTGCCATTGCAGACTCATTCAATGAGATGTCAGCCGCAATCCGGCAAGGACACTCCACCATTGAGCATGAGCACAACCGCCTAGAACGGTTGTTACAGAGTACCCCTGAAGCGCTGATTCAGGTGGATATCAAAGGGCGTATCAAACTGTTTAATCATGAAGCCTCTCAGCTACTCGATTACCCTGCCGACCGATTACTGGGGGCACCTTTTGGTCGTTTAATTGAGTCTGTTGATCTGCATCACCCCTTGATTCACTACCTACAACGGAGTCAACTGTTATCAGACAGTGACTGGGGGGAGGTTAAAGCACAACTGCATCTGGAGGCCGCCGAAGGGGGAACCATACTGCGTAACCTGAAGGCTCAGTACCGCAAAAAGGGAGGAGAAAAGGTGCCTGTTTTAGTCAATGTTTCTCTACTTGAAGGGGGAGGGGATGAACCGGAGAGTTTGATTATTGTGGCCAAAGATATCAGTGAAGTGGTTGAGCAGCAGCAGAAACTGCTGGATAGCCAACGTGCACTAACCAGTATTCTTCATGATATCAAGGAGGAGGAGCGTTACAAGGTTGCACGAGCAATGGAGTTGGTAACCACCGTTGTCTCTATATCAGAGGGGGAGTTAGAGCTGCAAGCGGATACCGGGGAGAGAAATGATCTGTTTCGTGATATGGCCAACGGTGTAAATCGAATGAGTTCACAGATACGAAATCAGATTAAAGAGTTAAGAGAGTCTCACCGTCACCTTCATGATCAAACCAAGTTTGTACGAGGGGTGATCCACTCCATGCCAGAGGCAATTGCCACCATTCAAGGGGGAAAGATCACCACCATGAATCGGCATATGAAGTTGTTGTATAGAGAAGGGCAGCCAGAAACCACTCAACAACTACTCCAACAGTTACATATCCCCCCCCTACTGCAGCAGCAGATGGAGTCTCAACAACAGATCGATCAAGAGTACTCGATTGAAGTTGAGACGGAGGTGGTTAAACGTTATCGACTCCAGCGCCTCAACTTGCTCCGTCAGGCTTACTTTCGCCTGAATGACCTACAGATGGAGCGTCTCGGAATGACCTTGGACAGTGATGTGCGGAAATATCTGTATTATCCCGGACACCGCCTAAAGCAGGCCCATCATGGTCTCTCAATCCCCATGACCACCACTACTGGAGAGAAGAAGCAATTTTCATTAAGTTTAATCCCTTTCTATCATGAAGAGATGTGGGGCCACCAGTGCCTGCTATTGGTTGAGGATCTATCCGAGATCGCTGGCATTGCCGAGCACACGCAGAAAGGGGTCTCTCTATTAGAACTTCAACAATTGATGCTGCAGGTCAAAGTGCATAAAGTTGCACTGTTTAACCTGCAGCATCAACTGTTGGCAGCAAACCAGAATTACCTTCAGGGGATGCCTGATCTGCAGGTTACCGAGCAAGGTGTGCTTGATAAAACAGGAAAACCACTCTGCTGTTATCAGGTCTCTCATGGAAGTGATAGGCCCTGTTGGGAAATTGAACAAACGGAAGAGGAGCACCCCTGCCCAATCCATGATGTCAATTACCAAACGCCCACATCGGGGGTTCACCTTCATCTCGACTCAGGCCAAGAGCGTCGTGTCAGCCTAAACTACTACCCGATCCGTAATCAAGATGGAGAGGTCTGGGCCGTTTTGGAGTCGATGCACGACATCACCTTGCAGCGCTCACTGGCTGATGAGATCCAATACAGTGGAACCCTTGACCCCACGCTTCTGGAGCAGCCGGAGATGCCTGCAGCACTGCTGGTAGACGGCTGGAGCAATATCCAATTTCTTAACAAAGAGGCAGAGCGGACACTCAACGTGGAGGCAGAGTTGTTATTGGACCAGCCACTGGCGCTGCTTTTTTCTAATGAACAAGAGATCGAACAGTCACAGCTACTGGTCATCAATGATGTAACCGAGCAGCATGAGCTGGAGCAGGCTGAGCGTACAGCGGCCTACCAAGGGGGACTGGCAGAGATGGGGGCCAATGTGTTGCACAATATTGGCAATGCGGTGAGTGGCTTGATGCATCGTGCACAGAGCTTGGGGCAATCGGTGAAGCGTTTAGAGGAGATGGAGCAGGCGTTAGAGGCCGGGCTAAAGGTGGATGATCCTAAACGGTTGCAACAAGGGTTACAGATGGCCATTACCGACCTGAGAGAGGTGCGCCTAGAGGGGGTAGAGAAGATCAGAGAGGCCATCCTCTCTACCACAGACCACATGGCAGATATTATTAGTCTGCAGCAGTCACTCTCAGCAGAGCGTGCATTCTACGTCTCTAGCTTCTCATTAGAACGTGCACTGCGTGATGGAGTTCGCATGCAGGAGGACTCTAATCAAAAATATCATGTACGAGTTCAGATGCAGATCTCTAATGAGATCGATGAGGTAGAGCTACCTTATAACCCATTCATGCAGATGATCGGCAACTTCATCAAGAACAGTCGAGAGGCGATTCAGCAGTATAGAAATGAGCAGAATGAAAAGATCAGCTCTTTTGAGGGGGTATTGGCTATTCAGGTAAAACCGATTCAACCCGATCGTTTCAATATTGAGATCATTGATAACGGCTGTGGCATTGCCCCAAATAAACTAAAGAGCATCTTCCAACGAGGTGAAACTACAAAAGAGCGGGGTACCGGTTTTGGCCTGCACTCTGTAGCTACCTTTGTACAGTCAATCGATGGTATGGTTTTAGCTAAAAATAGAGAGGAGGGGCATGGAGCCCATATGGTTATTGAGCTACCGCTCTCAGCCAAGAAGGCTTTGATGAACTCAAATAGCGGGGAGAAGAGTCCCTCTGTCACCTCAAAAGGAGCATGATAATGAGTGAATATTCTATCCCAGTACTGGTAATTGATGATGATCAGGTTCTACTGGAGTCCTACCTCTCCATACTGCAACCTCAGGCCGCAACAGCCCCTATTAACTATTTTGGTGATGTAACTGAAGCAGAGACGGCTCCTGAGTTAGAACTGAAAAAGGAGGGGTTTCTAGTCACCACGGCAGACCAAGGAGAAGAGGGGGTTGCTGCATCCCGTCAGGCGATACAGGAGGGACACCCCTTTCCACTTGCCTTTATCGATATGCGCATGCCACCGGGGATTGATGGGCTAGAGACCGCACGACAGTTGCGTAAACTAGACAGTCGTATCTATATCGTTGTTGTCACCGCTTTTGCTGACCGTACTGCGAATGAGCTGCACCAAGTACTGGAGCACGATGTACTACTGTTGAAAAAACCATTTGTGAATGAAGAGATCTTTCAGCTTGCTCGTAATTTGACGCAGAGCTGGCAAAAAGACCGTGACTTAGAACAGAGCGTATCAAAATCAGAGATGGAGGCGGCTTATCATGGAGGGGTCTCTGAAGTAAGCTCCTTTATTTTGCACAACTTTGGCAATGCCATTGCAGGAATTGATTACTACCTGCAGGAGCTGGAAATGGCACGTGAGCAGATTAAAGGGTTAAGTACACTGCTACTTGATCCCAACCCAAGTGAAGAGAAGAGAGGGAAGGGGCCCGACCATACGCAGGTTGGATTGGTCCTAAAAGAGTTTGGCGACCACTACTTCTCCTCCAATCTCGACTCTACACACGAGGTCATCCGTTATATGAAGGTGATGTTGGAGAATCAGCGTAATTCAGTCAAAGAGGGGACACCATTTTGGTGTAGTGATTTTGATATCAAAGAGGTTGTTGACGAGATTGTAGCGGTTTTAGAGGGGGTGATGACTCGGTTGGGTGTTCGTTTTGAGTGCAACGTAGATGACTCTTTGCAACAGCTACATCTGCCTAAACACCCCCTGCAACAGTTAATTGTCAGCTTGTTAAAAAGTGCGCTCGACTCGATTATGGATTTAGTGCGAGAGAGTGACTCATTGCCATCTAACCACTTTATTAAGCTGGACATTATTCGTTTAGGTGCCTCATCACCCTCACTTTATGCCGACAGCAAGCCCTCCCAAAGTGCCTTTGAAGTTCGAGTGACGGATAGTGGTCCCGGATTTTCCAGCGCAGAAGAGAAAGAGGGTATATTCTCTTCACTGCAGCGGGGGCATGTTGCTGAAGGGGGAGCCGACCTACATAATATTGCCAATTTTGTTGCCGCCCTAAAAGGGGAGATCATCGCTCAAGCGGGTGAAAATGGGGTGGGTCGCTGCTTTAGGGCTCATCTGCCTACAACATGCTTGAGGGGAGAGTAGTCTAATAACCGATTCACCCCCTCAATATCTGCCAAACTCAACACTCCGGCAGACTGTTTCAGATTGAGTTGAGCCAGTATCAGCTCATATTTGGAACGAGCCAGATCGCGCTGGGTACTATAAAGCTCTCTCTGCGCATCAAGCAGATCGGCGGTGGTGCGTGTTCCAACCTCTATGCCACTACGGGTGGCATGGAAGGCGCTCTGTGCGGAGAGCTGCGCCTGAGTCTGCGCCTTAACCAGCTCTATAGCCGTTTGAATCGCCAGATAGTTGGAACGGATGATCTTGATGGTGCTACGTTTTTTCTGCTCTTGCTGGGCCTCGATACGCACTCTTTGGAGACGTGCCTGAGCCACTTTTGAGCGGGTAGAGCCGCCATTGAACAGAGGCAATGTGGCCTGAATCCCTACGGAGTAACTGTCACTGTCGCTACCATAATTACTATTGCTGTTGTCACTGCTAGCCAGCTGAGCGACCAGGTCCACTTTTGGGTGGTAGGCTGATTGAGCAATCTCGGTAGATAACGTGGCAGAACGTAGCTGCTTCTCCAGCTGCTGTAGTTCGATATTGTTGTTGATCGCCTGTTTAATCCATGGCTCTACACTATTAGCACTATCCGTGGCGGATGGTGCTAATAGCAGCTCGGTAGTTAACTCAGTAGTTAAGGGCTGCAATGCAGAGAGGTCACGGTTGACCATCTCAAACAGCAGCTCACGGCTATTACTGACGGCAGCCTTGGCAGAGATTTGCTGTGCATTAACCAAATCAAAACGAGCCTGAACCTCCTGTAGATCAATCATTGATACGCTGCCCACATCATATTTTTGACGGATCTGTTTAAGCTGTTCGGCAATCGCATTGTGCTCTTGTTGCGCTAATTGCAGAGAATCCTCCGCAGAGAGTTGATCAAAATAGGCATTGGCTACACGCAACAGCAGCTGTTGCTGGGTCAGGTTGAGCACCAGCTCACGCTCCTGGGTTAACACCACGGTTTTCTCCAGCTGTTTCTGCAGTTCTGGACGGTAGAGGCTTTGGGTCAGATTGAAGCTATAGGCTGCAGTGCGGTTTTGGTCTGCATAACGAGAGTTATCTCCATACTTATAAGAGGCCGCAGTGGAGAGGGCGGGGAGTAGCAGGGCACCTGCTTGATACTGTTGCTCCTGCTGTATCGATAGGTCCAAGCGAGATATGGCTAACTGCTGATCTTGTTCCAGTGCATAGTGGGTCACCTCTAGCAGATCCTCTGCTTGCAAGGGGGCGGAGAGCAGGGTGAGTGCTGTAGTAATAATGGTGGCTAGTGATCTGTTCATAATGTTTGTCCGTTGTTGACAGGTTCTACTTCGCCCAGTGCATCAAAGTCATCCAGAATACAGTAGATGGCGGGAACCAGAAAGATGGCAATCAGGGTGGCTGAGGTGAGCCCAAAGGCGAGGCTGGTTGCCAGAGGGATCAGAATCTGTGCCTGAAGGCTGGTCTCGGTCAGTAGTGGAATAAGCCCAGCAATGGTGGTGATAGAGGTGAGCAGAATGGGACGGAAGCGGGCACGCCCAGCCTGTTTGGCAGCAACCGGAACGGCGATGCCCTGCGCACGGGCATCACGGATAAAGACCACCAGTAGAATGGAGTCGTTGACCACCACCCCAAATAGTGAGGCCATGCCAATCATGCTCGGCAAGGTGAGGTCTAACCCCATCGCCATGTGGCCGAATACCACGCCAATCAGTGCGGTAGGGATTACCGCCATCACCGTGATAGGAGCCAGGTAGCCACGGAACTGTAGCGCCAGCAGCATATAGATCCCGATCATCCCCAGCGCCACATTACGTATAATTGACTTACCAGTTTTGGCCGACTCATTGCTCTGCCCCTGAACATCAACCTGCAGACCGGGGTACTTCTGTATCAATGCTGGGAATAGCTCCTTGGATGCCAGCGTCAGTAGCTCCTGTGCATTGGCAACCTCACTCTGTACATCCCCCTGAATGGTGACTGCACGCTCTCCATCAACACGATGGATGCGCGCCCAGCCACGACTCTCCTCAATATTCACCACCACATCCAGTGGAATCAATGCGCCATTGCGCCCCATAATGGTGAGTTGATCGAGGTCGCCACTACTACCTCGATTATTGGCGGTGAGCCTCAGATCCACCTCATAGGTCTCACTGCCAAGTGGAAACTCATCAATCTTGATCCCCTGAAAGGCGGCCCGCAGCTGGTTAGAGACCTGCTGTGCATCCAACCCCAGCACCCCAGCACCCTCTTTGAGGTGGAGCTGATACTCACGCTTTCCGGGGCGCAAATCATCATTCAGATCAATCACCCCAGCATAACTACCGAACCACTGTTTAACCTCGGCGGCGGCATCACTGAGATGGTTGAGATTGCCTCCAATCAGTCGAATATCGAGCTGGCGACCACCGGGTCCTACCGTGGGTTCGACGAAGGTGATGGCAATCACATCAGTCAACAGGCCGCTCTTTTCACGCCATACTTGACGGAATTCATCCAGTGAACCATCACGTACTTCACCACTCAATAGATCGGTAATGATGCGAGCTACATGGGGCCCTGTTTCATGGGCATCTGGATTTTCACCATAGATAACGGTGACGTGCTGCACCAAATCTTGCTCCTCTGGTTGGCGACCCTGAAAATGCTGGTTGGTCTGCTCCAGCGCATCGGTCAACTGCTTAACCACTGCTTCGGTACGACTCAGTGGGGTGCCTTGGGGTAGCAGTATGCGTGCTTCCAGCAGGTCTCCCTCAATAGCGGGGAAGCCGACAAACTTCAGTTTTCCACCCGCAGGCATGGCAACAGCCAGCAGCATCAACATGATAATCAGCCCCAGAGTAAAATAACGCTGCTCTACCGCAAAGTCGATCAAGGGGCCAAAGAAGCGCTCACGCAGTGCATCAAAACCACGCTCAAAGCTTTGACGAAAGCGTGACGCTTCACGTTTGTCAATGTGCTTGAGTGAGTGTCCCAAGTGGCTGGGCAGCACCAGAAAGGCCTCAATTAGGCTGACACTCAACACCACCAGTAGCACAATCGGCATCACCCGCAACACTTGCCCGATCTCACCACTGATAAAGGCGAGTGAGCCAAATACCAAAACCGTGGTGGTAAAGGAGGAGAGAATGCCCGGTAACACCTGACGTATACCGGTGGTAGCGGCCTCCATGGGGCGGTCACCCTGTGCCAGACGGGAGGCGATATTCTCAGCGATGACGATAGCATCATCCATCAATAGGCCGATACCAATCAGTAGCCCCACCATGGAGATCATATTGATGGTCACCCCCATCATTGGCAGGATAAACAGTGCCCCCAGAAAAGAGACCGGCAGTCCCATTGTAACCCAGAAGCTGTAGCGAAAGCTGAAAAAGAGCCACAGCACCAGAAATACCAGTGACAGTCCGGCGATGCCGTTATCGAGTAACATCTTCAACCGATCCCGCACCGGTGAGGAGCGGTCTTGAGTCAGTGTTAGGGTGATACCGGCTGGCGCCACTGCCTGCTCTTGCTTCACAAATGCAGCAACCTGATCAAATATGATAAGAATATCCTGTTGCTGGGTCTTGGTAATGTTGAGGATTGCAGCACGCTTGCCATCAAAGGAGA
This sequence comes from Gammaproteobacteria bacterium, assembly GCA_018648825.1. Taxonomy (GTDB): domain Bacteria; phylum Pseudomonadota; class Gammaproteobacteria; genus Thiopontia. Next base: position 34,418 of record JABGQL010000142.1, on the reverse strand, counting down.
CCTTGCGCTCGGCCTGTTCAAATTGATCGCGGATAGTGGCAATCTGCCCCAGTTTGATCGCTGCGCCTGATTGACCGGAGATCACCACCAGCTCCTCCAGTGCTGTGATCCCCTTTCGTTGGTCATCAAAACGTAACAGAATATCCTCCTGATCCCCCTCTAGTTGTCCGCTGGGGGTACCGATACTCTGCTTCTGGATGGTGTTGGCGATATCTGCAGCCGAGAGGCCAAATTGCCGTAGCCGCTCTGCAGGGATCTCAATGCGTAGCTGATGGTCAGAGAACCCCTGAATAGTGATATCAGCAACATTGGCCTGTTTTTTTAGACGACTCTTTACCGCCTCGGCATAGGCCTTGAGGGTGATAGGATCTTCTGGGCCAGTAATAGCGATGGAGGCAACCGCACCAGTACGCCCCAGCTCTTCGGTAATCGGTAGTTCCGCATCCTCTGGAAAGTCATCAATAGCATCGACACCAGACTTGATATCATCTAAGAAGCGGGCCATGTCGGTCCCTTCCATCTTCACTAATGTAGCAACACCACGCCCCTCTCTCGATTCACAGCGCACTTCATCCAGTCCAACCACGCTCTCTGTTGCCTCCTCTAGGCGTTGGCAGATGGCATCTTCCACCTCGGTTGCTGTAGCCCCCCGATACGGCACGCTGACCTGTACCTTGTCATTCTCAATCTCTGGAAAGGTTTCACGTTGTAGGTTGGGCAGGGAGACCAGCCCCAACAAGACAATGGCAACCATCAATAGATTGGATGCATTGGGGTGGTGGGTGAACCAGTTGATCATGGGGTAACCCCGGCGGCGTTGAGCTGCTGTTGAAGCAGTGTATCGGGTTGAGGCTGCAGACGCATCCCAGCTACAGCCGGGATCAAGTCGGTGACCACCAGTTGCTCTCCTGCCTTGATGGTAGACTGGGGATCAATGATGCTGACCTCGCCCTGATGGTAGAGTACCTTCAGTTCTGAAATTTTAAGCCGCTGCTCTTGGTCCACGCTCAATACCCGTCCATTACGCAGAGCGGTACGGGGGATGATCAGCTGTTTTGGTTGAACCCGTCCATGCAGTTGTACCCGTACAAACATCCCCTTGGAGAGGGGAGGCCGCTGCCCTGGAATAATCTTCTTATACGGTTTATCAATCGCCACTACGGCACCAATGGTGCGGGTTTCGCTATCGATACGGTCGGTAAAGCGGACGAACTTCGCCTCCCACTCGGCGGTGTGATCCCCCATATCCATCTGAATCACGGGGTGGAGATCAGCATATTCAGCAAGTCCTTCACTCATCTGTAGTGGGTTGGGTGCAGTTTTACCATGGTGGGTAAAGAGTTTGGCCATCGAGGAGATCGCCACCTGTGCGATGACCTCTGCACGGTCTACACCATCCCCCTCAAATAGCTTCTGTCCGGTAGTGACATATTGATCAGTCTCCATAGTGAGGTTGGCAATACGCAGATTGAATGGGGCCTCTATACGGGTATTCTCCAAGTCCCGTTGCGCCTGTCGTACCTTGGCATCAATCACACGGCGCTGAGTGGGAATCAAGGCCAAGGTATTACGCAGATTTTGTACCGCACTACGTGAGTTGAGCATGCTGCGCTCGGCACTGTCTGCACTGCTACGTGAGGTGGTGCCTTTATTGGCCAACTCTTGCAGACGGGCCGATTCACGCTGTGCCAGTGTAAGGTTACGTTGCTCAATCTCTAACAGTTCACTGGTGTTCTGTTGCTGCACCTCTAGCTCTAGCAGTTGCGCCTTAAGCTGCTCCAGTGCCAGCTCTGTATTGACTGGGTCAATACGAAACAGCAGAGTGCCTTCCGGGATAATCTCACCATCACGTAGGCGAGGGTGCATCTCAATGATACGCCCACTGACCTGAGCTACTGCGCTCCACACCTTTGCAGGTTGGACCACACCATAGCCTTCAGCCATAGGGCGTAGATTAACCTGAGGTACGCTGATGGTACGCACTGCATGTACCACTTCAGCTTGCTTAACCTTTACTGGGGCGGGCTTACTTCCTACCAGTGAGGTGAGGGCAAAAATACCAAGCGCTACCGGAGGAACCAGCCACAACATACGAAGTCGGTTACTGGGTGTATCTGCTTTAGACATGGATCTGTTCCTGTTATGATGTAGATTGCAATCGTTGGTCGATTGCGGCAAAAGTCTGTTGGGTGATCAGCTCAGTGATCTGTTTACAGTCATCGTTACTGAATTGACTACTATCTAGTCTGCGCAGGATGGTTGTCTGGCCGATACGAAAAATCAAAATCTGTCCCAGCAAGGCGTGAGTCATCAGCTTGATTTCACGGTCACTGTCAGACTGTTCAAACAGGCAGGAGAGGAGACCGGCATAGATTGACAGCATCGGCTCCATCAACTCTTGATAGAGAATGTCAAAAGCTTCTGTGGGTTTAAGCTGCTCACGAAAGATAAAGCCAGCAGCATCTGCACTGAGTTTCCCCTGCAATACATTATGCACTAACGCCTCAACCAACTGTTTCAGTAGTGCTCTACAAATGGCAGGATCTCGGTTTTTCTCCTCTACTTTTGTGCGGATTGTATCCAACGTACCCTGCATCTCTTGGCGGATAGAGTTGGCAAGATAAGCAGCAGTTGCAAGATAGAGGGGGTGCTTTCCACCAAAATGGTAGGAGATAGAGGAGATGTTGGCGCCAGCCAGCTCAACGATCTCACGGGTGCTGACAGCATCATAATCCTTGTTGCCAAAGGCACTGAGAGAGGCGATTAAGAGCTGTTCTTGAGTTCTGTTTTTACTGAGTGTAGAGGGCTCTTTAGGCATGGTAGATTCCAGTAGTTAGTGTTTTCTGATGAGCATTAAAACAAACGTTTGATTTAATTTCAACTATAAATCTACTCGTATACCTCAATGCTGAGGCCAGTTGATACAATTGTTCACTTCAATGGGGAGCATTATTGTCATTACAAAACATAGTAACTACACTATGATTTTACTCCTCAACCACCTTAAAATAGGTGTTCTATTTCTCAAGTGTAAACAGCAGCAACAGTGGACTTACTTGATATATCAATCATGGAACAGTTAATTAAAGGGTACTTTCTGCTCGAACAGAATAGCAGCGTACTACTACAAGCAAACTATGACCTAATATTGGTCATTCTCTCTTTTTGTGTAGCCACCTTTGCCTCCTACACTACGCTCCACCTGGTCAGTCAGATGCGTGATGCCTATGCGGCGGGGAAAACCAGCACAGCACGCTATTGGTGGCTTGGAGGCTCCCTCTCTTTGGGGGGCGGCATCTTTGCCATGCACTTTATCGGCATGTTGGCGTTCTCTATTCCGGTCACCTTTCGTTATGACATTGGAATGACCCTCTTTTCACTGCTCTCAGCGGTTGTCGCATCAGCCATCGGTCTGCGGCAGATTCGCTATCCAACGGTTCAGCTAATCAACATTATTTCAGCTGCACTACTGATGGCCACCGGTATTGTCACCATGCACTATAGCGGGATGGCCGCACTGCTTGCGCCCGCACTCCTGCGCTATGAACCGGGCCTTTGGGTTCTATCGGTGGTTATTGCAATTTCCGCATCTCTGGCTGCACTGCTACTGCTACGTTACATCCTTACGGTAAAAAACCGCCTGATTGTGCCTCTACAGATTGGTACTGCACTGCTGATGGGTGCCGCAACCAGTGGCATGCACTACACTGGAATGGCCGCAGCCAATTTCTACAGTGGCGGCTTCTGTGGTGTGAATACGGGGCTGTTTGATATGCAGATCGAAAACTCCCAGATGGGATTTTTCCTTACCCTATTTATGATATTGATTCTTGGTATCGGCCTGATAGCATCCAAGGCACACAGCCTACAGGGGGTAAATCAACTGCTCGAAGAGCGTGTTGCTGAACGTACCAATGCACTACGCCTACAGCAAGTTGAGTTGGAACGGCTAAATCTTGCCATGGATCTACACTCCATTATCAGTGTCACTGATGCAACGGGTGCTATCACCAGTGTCAATGACCGTTTCTGTGAAATTTCTGGATATGGCCGAGATGAACTCTTGGGCCAAAACCACCGTATTCTCAAGTCAGGCCAGCAATCTACGGCGTTCTACAATGAAATTCTTGAGACCATCACTGCTGGGGTAGTGTGGGAGGGTGAGCTGTGCAATCTCAAAAAGGACGGCATTACTCACTACTGGCTACGCACAACCATCGTCCCCTTTATGGATGAGCAGGGGGCCCCACTGAAGTACATCAGCATCCAGACCGACCATACCGGAATCAAGCAGGCCTCTATTGAACTGGTGAACGCAAAAGAGAGTGCAGAGGCAGCTACTGAGGCGAAGAGTGATTTTCTTGCCAGTATGAGTCATGAGCTACGCACACCACTTGCGGCAATCATTGGTAACAGCGAATTACTGATGGAGCTTGAACAGACTCCAGAACAGCTCGAACTGGTTCAGGCTGTAGAGGTTGCAAGCCGTAGCCAACTGGCCCTAGTCAACGACATTCTTGATATGTCAAAAATTGAGTCAGGAAAGTTCTCTATTGATGAGTCGCCCTATGATCTCAACCTGTTTCTCTACGAGGTCAGACAGATCTTTGCCGTTCGCGCTCAAGATGCAGGGCTTGAATTTGAGATCAACTCAAGCATTGACTCAGACTATCAGCTGATTGGTGATCGACAGCGAATTGGGCAGGTGCTGATTAATCTATTGGGTAATGCGATTAAGTTTACTGAGAAGGGACAGATTACCCTCAACGCATTTAGGTCTAACGATCAGCTCCATTTTGTAGTGAAAGATAGTGGCATCGGTATGTCTCCAGAGGTGCTCTCTCGTCTTTTTCAACGCTTTGAGCAAGCGGATAGCAGCATCACAAGCCGTTTTGGCGGAAGTGGGCTTGGGCTCTATATCTCTCAGAATTTAGTCTCTTTGATGAGAGGGGATATTCAGGTAGAGAGTGAGGTTAACCAAGGATCAGAATTTCATCTCACTCTGCCCTATGTTGAGAGTGAGCTGGAAAACCATTCTGACCACAGTAGCGTATCAGAGGTTGGTAAAAAGCTGCTCTTTAGTGGCCATGTGTTGATTGCTGAGGACACTCCAGTACTGCAAAAAATGGAGCGACGTATGCTGGAGTCGATGGGGATCACCGTCTCTGTTGCGAACAATGGTATCGAAGCAGTAAATGCAGCCACTGAGCAGTCGTTTGATCTGATTTTGATGGATATGCAGATGCCACTGATGGATGGGATTGAGGCGACACATACCTTGAAGGAGCAGGGGGTTACCACTCCCATTGTTGCTCTAACGGCCAACGTAATGCAGAAGCATCGTAAAGCATTTCATGAGGCGGGGTGCAGTAGCTTTTTGAGTAAACCATTAGAGAGGCCCGCACTCCATCTTATCCTTAAACAGTACCTTACCCTTACAACGACTCAACCTCGCACCTCTTCAGATCGTCGTAAAGGGGGTGATCGCCGTAAAGAGAGTGATCATCAAGTAGAAAAAGAGGCTCCTCTTACTGATCTGCAAGAGATCGATAGTGCGCTATCTAGCGCTGCTATGGATGAAAGCATGCTTGAGATGTTTAATGAGTTTGCAACTGAACACTATGAGAGCCTCTCAATCGCTCTTGCTGAGAGGGACTGGGAACAGATCGGTAGCATATCTCATACCATCAAGGGGGTTGGCGGTACCTTTGGATTTCCTGAATTAAGTGAGTTGGGAGCTACCATCTGTGATGGGCTTGAAGAGAACAAACAGCCCATTACTGTGGCAGAAATGCTATTGTCTAGACTAAAGGCTATTTCAAGTAATCCACCATAAATATTAGCAATAATTAAAGCTATTGAAAGTATGGGATTTTCCTGAGATAATAACTATCAATATGAATAACTCACCCCTCTCATTTAGCACCGATAAAGTGCTTATCTTAGACGATACACGGCTGATGCGATTTGCATTGATGAATGTTTTAAAAAAACTACAATTTAAAGATATCAAGGATACCTATTCTGTTAAGCAGGCTAAATCTTGGTTAGAAAACTGGAATAATAACCCTCAGATGAATGCCCCCCTTATGGCACCATCAGCTTCTGATAAGCAGTGGAAGGGACCAGACCTGATCTTCCTCGATATCAATTTAACCGGTAGCTCAAAGACCGAGCAGAAGAGCGGGCTAGATGTTCTTCAGGATATACGCGCCATGGAGGGGGGAGATATCCCTTTTATCGTAATCGCCAGTGCCGCAGACCCACAGGAGGTCGCCTCAAAGTCCTTTGAGTTGGGAGCAAACAGCTATTTGCCTAAACCATTTAATGGTAATAATATTCTTGAGGTGATGAAGGGTTACCGCGATCAGCGTTAAGAAAGTTTAGTGGTGAAGTGTTGGGAAGAAAATAGGTGTAGAGCTATTTTTAACGGAACAAGCTTTGTATAAAAAATATCCATTCAATTCAATGAGATATAAATGTATTGACAAAAAATAATTGCTCTGTAAAATCCCCATCCTACATTTTAGGCGCGTAACTCAGTTGGTTAGAGTGTCACCTTGACATGGTGGAAGTCGGTGGTTCGAATCCACTCGCGCCTACCAAATACTATATGGTCAGCACATCAGATTGGTGGCTGACCATTTTTTTTGATTAAAGCGTTTTTTTATTAAAACACTACAACATGCGGCCTCTAGTGTGGGTCGCCACTGGAGAGAGAAATGCCTGTAATTACCCTGCCTGATGGCTCCCAACGCTCTTTTGATAACCCTGTTACAGTTTACGACGTAGCGGCGGATATCGGCCCCGGTCTTGCTAAAGCAGCACTCGCGGGGAAAATTGGAGAAGAGCTGGTTGATACCTCTTATCTGATTGATCAAGATGTCATGCTCTCATTAATCACCAGCCGTGATGAAGAGGGGGTTGAGGTGATTCGACACTCTACCGCCCACCTCTTGGCGCAGGCAGTGAAAGCGCTCTATCCAGAGACCCAAATCACTATTGGCCCTATTGTAGAGCACGGCTTCTATTACGACTTCGCCCGTGAAGAGAAGTTTACCCCAGAAGACTTTAAGGGGATTGAGAAGAAGATGGCGGAGCTGGCCAAGGCCAACACCAAAATCGAACGCTCTGAGATGGGGCGTGACGAAGCCATCACCTTCTTTGAGGAGCAGGGTGAGGTCTATAAAGCAGAGATTATCCGTGACATCCCACAAGATCAGGTACTCTCACTCTACCGCCAGGGAGACTTTATCGATCTCTGTCGTGGCCCCCATGTACCGTCAACTGGGCACCTCAAGGGTGGCTTCAAGCTAATGAAATTGGCCGGAGCCTACTGGCGCGGTGACTCCAATAATGAGATGTTACAGCGTATCTACGGTGCCGCCTTCCCAGACAAGAAGCAGCTCAAACAGCACTTGCATCGTCTGGAGGAGGCCGAGAAGCGTGACCACCGCAAGATTGGCAAGAAACTGGATCTGTTCCATAGCCAAGAAGAAGCACCAGGAATGGTCTTCTGGCACAGCAAGGGGTGGTCGATCTACCGTGAGGTGGAGGATTATGTGCGTGAGAAGTTGCGCCATCACGGTTATCAAGAGGTGCATACTCCGCAAGTAATCGACCGCGTACTGTGGGAGAAGTCCGGCCACTGGGATAAATTTGGTGACATGATCTTCTCCACCCACTCAGAGAACCGTGACTACGCTATCAAGCCGATGAACTGTCCCGGCCATATCCAGATCTATAATCAGGGATTGCGCAGCTACCGTGACCTGCCACTGCGCCTTGCAGAGTTTGGCTCTTGTCACCGTAATGAACCCTCAGGCACCCTGCACGGGCTGATGCGGGTACGTAATTTCACCCAAGACGATGCCCATATCTTCTGTAGCGAAGGGCAAATTCAGGATGAAGTAGCCGCCTTTATGGAGCTGCTGTTTGAGGTCTATGAGGACTTTGGCTTTAAAGAGGTGTTGATCAAACTCTCCACTCGCCCTGAAAAGCGTGTGGGGTCCGATGCGGTGTGGGATCAGGCAGAGTTAGCGCTAGAGACTGCGCTCAATACCAAGGGATTAGATTGGGAGCTACAACCAGGAGAGGGGGCTTTCTATGGCCCTAAAATTGAGTTCTCACTCAAAGACTGTATTGGTCGAGTCTGGCAGTGTGGCACCATTCAGGTTGACTTCTCTATGCCGGGACGACTGGATGCAACCTATATTGATGAAGAGGGGCAGAAGCAGCACCCTGTGATGTTGCACCGTGCAATTCTCGGCTCACTAGAGCGTTTTGTCGGCATTTTGATTGAAGAGTTTTCTGGTTCCATGCCCCCTTGGCTCTCTCCACTGCACGCCGTAGTGGTCAATATCACCGACAATCAGCGTGAAGCAGTCGAAAAAGTGGCAGAAACCTTAAATAATGCGGGTTTTCGGGTTGAATCTGACTTGAGAAACGAGAAGATAGGGCTTAAAATCCGTGAACATTCCATGCAGCGTGTCCCCTATATCCTTGTGATTGGGGATCGTGAGATGGAAGAGGGTACAGTCGCTGTGCGTATGCGCGGTGGTAAAGAGTTGGGTACGCTCCCTGTGGCAGACTTTATCGCACATCTTCAAGAAGATGTGGCAAAGCGCCGGCAGGTAGAGAGTGACTAATTCCTAACCGTACCTACTTACTATTATTGAACAGGAGAACTTGAGATCGCACTTAACCCAAGAGGGCCTCGCGGCCGGATGCCAGAGAAGACACGTGAGCATCAAATCAATGAGGAGATTACCGCCTCACCACTTCGCGTGTTTGCAGCAGATCAGTCAGAGTCAGAGATTATCTCCCGTGCCGCCGCATTAGCTATGGCCGACGAAGCAGGTTTTGATCTAGTTGAGATTTCACCAAAAGCAGAGCCACCCGTCTGTCGCATCATGGACTATGGAAAGTTCATCTTCGAAGAGGGCAAGAAGAAAAGTGCCGCGAAGAAAAAGCAGAAGCAGGTGCAGATCAAAGAGATCAAGTTCCGCCCCGGCACTGGTGAAGGAGACTATCAGATCAAATTGAGAAATCTGATGAAGTTTCTGGAGCAGGGTAATAAAACGAAGATCACCATCCGTTATCGTGGGCGCGAGATGGCGCACCGTGAGCTCGGCATGGAGATGCTGAAGCGGATCGAGAAAGATTTGGAAGAGTATGGCAAGGTCGAGCAGTTCCCCAAGATGGAAGGGCGACAAATGATTATGGTGGTTGGCCCCATCTCCAAAAAGAAGTAGAATACGCGCTCCACAATCTGTGACATGCAGTGTGGTGAGCAACTTTAGGTTCCTGTCTGGTTAATGGCACACCGGCAGGGAGTAATTAACGGGAACTATCCCGCACTATGTAATGAGGTGATAAGATGCCAAAAATGAAGTCAAAGAGAGGCGCGTCCAAGCGTTTCAAGGCGACCGCGTCCGGTTTTAAGCGTGGCCAAGGTTTTCGCAGTCATATCCTGACCAAGAAATCCACTAAGCGTAAGCGTCAGCTACGTAGTCCACTGAATGTCCATGAGAGCAATGTAGCTGCTGTGAAGCAGATGCTGCCCTACGCTTAATCCGGGAGAAGTAAAATGCCAAGAGTAAAAAGAGGCGTACAAGCACGCGCACGTCACAAGAAGGTCCTTAAAGAGGCGCGTGGTTATTATGGTGCCCGTAGCCGAGTCTATCGCGTTGCCAAGCAAGCGGTAACCAAAGCGGGTCAATATGCTTATCGCGATCGTCGTCAGAAGAAGCGTCAATTCCGTTCACTGTGGATTGTCCGTATCAATGCTGAGGCCCGTGTTAACGGAATCTCCTACAGCAACATGATCAACGGCCTCACCAAAGCAGGTGTTGAAGTAGACCGTAAGGTACTGGCTGATCTGGCCGTTCACGACAAGGTTGCATTTGCTGCAATTGCAGAGCAGGCGAAAGCTGCATTGTAAGCGCTCGATTGAGCTAAAAAGCAGACAAGAGTCGAAGAGAAGGGGTGGCATGCTATTTGGGTTTGCTGCCCCTTTTTTATTTTTGAGTAGTTAAAAAAAGATGACCACAGAATTAAATACCTTGGTGAGTGAGGCTGAAGCCGCGATTACGCAGGCCACAGAACTTACTGCACTGGATCAGGTGCGTGTTGCAGTACTGGGCAAGAAAGGGGCGTTGACCGCAATCCTGAAAACCCTCGGCAGCATGGAACCAGAAGCCCGTAAAGAGACGGGCGCAGCAGTCAACCGCGCCAAGCAGGCCCTGCTGCAAAAAATCGAAGAGAAAAAGGCTGCATTAGAGGGGGCTGCACTCAATGAACAGCTCTCTAAAGAGACCATTGATGTCACCTTGCCGGGGCGTAGCAGCCATCAAGGCTCCATTCATCCGGTAACCCGCACACTGGAGCGTATTGAGGAGCTGTTTCGTCGAGTCGGCTTTGATATCGCAGAGGGACCAGAAGTTGAGGATGACTATCACAACTTCGAGGCGCTCAATATTCCTGCACACCACCCCGCGCGAGCCATGCACGATACGTTCTATTTTCCAGATGGGCGTGTATTGCGCACCCATACTTCCCCCGTACAGGTACGGGTGATGGAAGCAAAAGAGCCACCACTGCGGGTAATCGCCCCCGGTCGTGTCTATCGTTGTGACTCAGACCTAACCCATACACCAATGTTTCATCAGGTAGAGGGGTTGATTGTTGATGAGTCGGTCAGCTTTGCCGACCTGAAAGGGTTGATACATGACTTCTTGCGTAGCTTCTTTGAGCAAGATGATCTGCAGTTACGTTTTCGCCCCTCCTATTTCCCCTTCACTGAACCCTCAGCAGAGGTGGATATTGAGTGTGTGATGTGCGGTGGTGAAGGGTGTCGTGTCTGTAGCCATACCGGATGGTTGGAGGTGCTGGGTTGCGGCATGGTGCACCCTGAAGTGTTCCGACACGCTGAAGTAGATACCGAAAAGTACACCGGACTGGCCTTTGGCTTGGGGGTAGAACGCCTGGCAATGCTACGTTATGGCATCAATGACCTGCGCCTTTTCTTTGAAAATGATCTCCGTTTTCTCAAGAGCTTCGCATAATAAATGGCTAGTAAAATAGATTAGAACTTTCAAATATCAGGTTGTAATTACAATGAAATTTAGTGAATCATGGCTGCGTAAATGGGTCAATCCAGAGGTTACCACAGAGAAGCTGCTAGAGCAGCTGACAATGGCCGGCTTGGAAGTGGACTCCATTGAGCCTGCTGCTCCCCCTTTTGAAAAGGTGGTGGTGGCTGAAGTAATCTCTGTTGAGCCTCACCCTGATGCAGATCGCTTGCGGGTTACCCAAGTGGATGCGGGAGAAGAGAGCGCACTGACCATTGTCACCAACGTGGCAGATATCGCAGTGGGTGAAAAGGTTGCCGTTGCCAAAGTAGGGTGTGTACTACCAGACGGAATGAAGATCAAGAAGGCGAAACTGCGGGGGGTTCCCTCATTTGGCATGTTCTGCTCTATGGGAACCTTAGGGTTGCTGGAGGAGAGCGAGGCGCTTGAGCGCTTACCTGTTGATGCGCCTGTGGGCAGCTCAATTCGTGAATACATGGGGCTGGATGATCAGATTATTGAGGTTGATCTGACCCCCAATCGCGGCGACTGTCTCAGCCTGTCTGGGGTCGCGCGTGAGGTTGGCGTAATCAATAATACCGCTGTTAAAACGGTTGAATTTAAGCCAGTTGCAGTCACTTCTGAGCGTATTTTCTCAGTCAAAGTAGAGGCCCCTGCTGGCTGCCCCCGTTACTTAGGGCGGGTAATTGAAGGGATCAATTCTAGCGCAGCTACACCACTCTGGATGCAAGAGCGGCTACGTCGAGCCGGGTTGCGATCGCTGGGGCCGCTGGTCGATGTGACCAACTATGTCATGCTAGAGCTGGGGCAGCCGATGCACGCCTTTGATTTGGCGCAACTAAGTGGATCAATCACAGTGCGCAGTGCCAAAGAGGGCGAGCAGCTGACGCTGCTCGATGGTAAAGCGCTGGAGTTGACTGAAGAGACTCTATTGATCGCAGATGAGAAAGGGCCGCTGGCCTTGGCTGGCATTATGGGCGGGGAGTCGAGCGGTATTGCCGAAGACACAACGGACCTGTTTTTAGAGTGCGCCTTCTTTGCGCCACTAACCATTGCTGGAAAGGCGCGTAGCTATGGGCTACATACCGATGCATCACACCGTTATGAACGAGGAGTCGATCCACAGTTACAGCAACAGGCCATGGAGCGCGCAACTCAACTATTAATTGATATCGTAGGTGGAGAAGCGGGTCCAGTGCAAGAAGTCTGTGATGATACGACGCTACCTCTGCAAGAGACCATCACCCTACGTGCCGAGCGCCTGCAACGGATGCTCGGACTGTCGCTAGAGGTCGACTGGGTGACACAGACCTTACAAGGATTAGGGTTAAAGGTTGAGGCGATCACCGAAGGGTGGCGAGCAACAGCGCCCTCTTGGCGTTTCGATCTCGCTATTGAGGCCGATCTTATCGAAGAGATCGGCCGCATCTACGGTTACGATCAGCTGCCCAGCACACACCCTGAGCTGAGCGCAGAGATTCGCAGCAACCCTGAGGCGATTACACCGCTTTCATTGATCCGCCAAACACTGGTTGATCAGGGTTATCATGAAGTAATTACCTATAGCTTTGTTGACCCTAAACTACAGCAGGTGATGGATCCTGAGCATGAGGCTTTGGCACTGGCTAACCCCATCTCCAGCGATCTTTCGGTAATGCGCACCTCTCTCTGGCCAGGGTTGTTACAGAGCCTAGAGTTCAACAGTAAACGTCAACAGAGTCAGGTACGCCTGTTTGAGACAGGACTTCGATTTATACCAGGCACGGAAGGGTTACAGCAGCAACGGGTGATTTCCGGATTGATTTATGGTGATATTCAGCCTGAACAATGGGGGGCAAGCTCACGTACTGTGGACTTTTTCGACATGAAAGGGGATGTAGAGCAGTTGCTACAGCAGTGCAGCGAAGTGGAGTTCATTGCAGCAGAGCACCCTGTTTTACATCCGGGGAAAAGTGCGCAGATCCGGACTGGAGAAGAGTTGCTGGGGTGGATGGGGGCGTTACACCCCGCAGTTGCTGCCAAACTTTCACTGCCTAAAAATATCATTCTGTTTGAGTTGGATCTAGCGCTACAGCAACAGCGCACCATCCCTCAGTTTTCAGCTCTCTCCAAGTTTCCGATGATTCGCCGTGATCTTGCAATTTTGTTGAGCGATCAAATCCCAGCACAGTCGGTACTGAATACCGTCAAACAGAGCGTAGATGAACAACTTTTACGCGATGTTCGTCTATTTGACCTCTACCAGGGAGAGCACCTGAAAGCGGGTGAGAAGAGCCTTGCTTTCGGTATATTTCTGCAGCATGATGCACGCACCTTGACCGATGAAGAGATTGAGGCGGTTGTACAGAGCGTGATTGAGCAGCTAGATATGCAGCATGGTGCCAAGTTGAGAGTATAAAACCGCGATAATTTTATTCTGATTTCAGAATAAAAAGGTTGCTGAAAGCTGTTAAATTTTATATTGTTACGGCAAATATGCAAACTATAGTAACAGGGGTGATATTTTCATCCTATGTTAAACGAAAAATGAACGAAATAAGGAATTGGTAGAATGACGCTAACCAAAGCATCACTTTGTGAGACCCTCAACGAAGAGCTAGGGCTCAATAAGCGTGAATCAAAAGAGATGATCGAGCAGTTCTACGAAGAGATTCGTGGAGCCTTGGAAGAGGGCGAGAATGTAAAACTCTCCGGTTTCGGTAATTTTGATCTCAGAGATAAATCCCCACGCCCTGGGCGCAACCCAAAGACCGGAGAGGAGATTCCAATTACGGCACGCCGTGTAGTCACCTTTAAGGCAGGGTTAAAGCTCAAGGAGAGTGTAGATAACTACAGTAACTCCGTGTTTACAGACTAAAAATTTAGATTCCTGTTCTTGTGTGAAGCATAGTAACGACAATCCAATATGAGCCACACGACATGAGTCACGACCCTACGGCATCTGAGGTTACCGTCAGCGAGTTACCGCCGATCCCTTCCAAACGATATTTTACGATTGGAGAGGTCTCGAAACTTTGCGCGGTCAAGCCTCATGTGTTGCGTTACTGGGAGCAAGAGTTTGCGCAGCTTAAACCCGTCACACGACGCGGTAATCGCCGTTACTATCAGCAGCACGATATAAAGCTGATTCGTAAGATTCGTAGCCTACTCTATGAGGAGGGCTTTACCATCAGCGGCGCACGGCATAAGCTGGGGCGTAAGGGGGAAGGGATCAGCGTAAAGGCTGACATTCCTGAAGTAAGGCGCGAATTAGAGACACTGCTGCAGGCACTAACGGGGTAGGCCTTCATTCATAACCAGGTGGACTACAAGAGAGCACTGCTATTTTTACTCTAACCATTACCCGCTTCCCTAAACTGAACAGTACCAAGTGGAAAATCGTACAGCGTAAGCTGGAGCGTGAATTTGAGTGGTCTACAGAACAGGCCGCTGCAGCAATGGAGCATGCGCCATTTACCGTTCCAAAGCCATTTTCCAACATCAATCAGGCATCTTCATTTTTACAGGGTTACACCGAGCATGGCTGTAAAGTCAGCTATGAAATGAATGAAGGAATATCCTCTCTCCAGCCTGACTCTACGCTGCCTGATGAAGATGAGTCGCTTGAGCAAAAACAGGGCAATAGCAGCCTGAGTCGCCCTCAAACTCTAGCTGCTATATCTGCAGCCATACTACTGATCCTGCTCTATCTTCTTTTTGGAACAGGGGAGAAAGAGAGTGGGACAGAGCCTCTCGAGCAAGTTACGGTGGAAGTTTCTCATGTTGATAAAAAAATCAGCACCATCATCAATATTCCTGATGATAAACCATTAACGCCAGCAGTAGAGCGCCTAAAGCGCTGGATCAAAAAAACAAAAGTCCGCAAAGTGACTCGCAATAAACTCTCCACCATCTACACCAAGCGCTCCGATACATTTTTGCGTTTGGTAGCCAAACAGGCGGGAGCAAAGTATCACCATCGGCGTGTTGAAAAATTTCTACGTGTTGCACTCGCCTTTAACCCCAAAAATAGGAGGGCATGGAAAAAGTTGATTCAACACTATAAGCATCAACATGCGTACTCAAAGGCGGCATCAGCCAAGAGGGAGATGAAAAAAAGGTTGGGGAGTGAGGTGGAAACTGACAAAAAATAGGGGGAAATTTTACAGATTGCAGCACAGTTGATTCACTGGTATAGTCGCCTCACTCCACTGTAAGAGGCTGTTATTAGGCTCCGCTTAAGCAGGATGCTCTATAAATGGCTTGCAGGTGAGAGGAACAGAGTTGGATAGGCAAGTGAATCACTGGATTTGCGGTTAAAGAGTTAAGCCTAGTGCAACGACAAATGAATAGAACAGATAAATAGAAGAGAGACTGAGAGGTCACGCTGTGGCGTGAATGTTCGTCATCTTCTTACAGAGGATTAGATACCTGATATTAAGAAAATATCAGAAGAGAAGGTGACAGCACCTTAACTGGAATTAGCCAGACCGGCCTACAATTAATCGTAACTACCTGTTAATTAAATGGTAATCGCGTAAAGTATAGAATAAAAGCAGGGCACATCCTGCTTGTGAGTTCTGTCTGCCTGATCCCCATCCCTCTGTTGGACGACGCTTGGAAACTCTCTTCACCAAAAGATGAAGTAGAGAAATAGTTTAATGAAAAGAATTTTGATGAATGCAACTCAGCAAGAGGAGTTGCGTGTAGCACTGGTGGACGGTCAATATTTGTATGACCTGGATATTGAGAGTGCCGCATATGAGAAGAAAAAAGGGAATATCTACAAAGGCAAGATTACCCGTATCGAACCCAGCCTTGAGGCCGCTTTTGTAAACTACGGTTGTGAGCGACACGGTTTTCTCCCGTTTAAAGAGATCTCCCGCAGCTACTTTAAGGAGGGTGCCTTTGAAGGCGGTGGCCGCCCCAATATCGCAGACTCGATGAGTGAAGGCCAAGAGGTCATTATTCAGATTGAAAAAGAGGAGCGTGGCAACAAGGGCGCAGCACTGACCACCTTTATCAGTATGGCAGGTCGCTATCTGGTCTATATGCCAAACAACCCCCGTGCTGGCGGCATCTCTCGACGCATTGAGGGGAAAGAGCGCCAAGAGCTACGCACTGCGATGAAGGACATGGAGATCCCTTCAGGCTCAGGCGCCATTGTACGTACTGCCGGAATCGGCAAAACCACCGAAGAGCTACAGTGGGATCTCAACTACCAGCACCAGATCTGGAGCAGTATTGAGACAGCCGCTGAGAAACCCGCCCCCTTCTTGGTCTATCGTGAAAGCGATATCGTAGTGCGTGCGATACGTGATTATCTACGTGATGACATTGGGGAAATCCTTATCGATGATGAGGATACCTACCAGCTGGCACATGAGTTTATGTCTCGTGTCATGCCGCATAACTTGAGAAAGTTGAAACGGTATCAGGAAGAGAGCCCGATCTTTACCCGCTTCCAAATTGAGAGCCAACTAGAGTCTGCCTTCCAACGCGAAGTGCGTCTGCCCTCTGGTGGCTCTATTGTGATTGACCCAACGGAGGCGTTGATCTCTATCGATATCAACTCTGCTCGTGCGACCAAAGGGAGCAATATCGAAGAGACCGCACTTAACGCAAATCTTGAGGCGGCCGATGAGGTTGCGCGCCAACTGCGTCTGCGTGATAGCGGTGGACTGGTTGTTATCGACTTTATCGATATGCAGTCCAACAAAAACCAGCGTGCCGTTGAGAACCGCCTGCGGGATGCCCTGAAACCCGATCGTGCCCGTGTACAAGTAGGACGCATCTCCCGCTTCGGCTTGTTAGAGATGTCTCGTCAACGTCTACGTCCTTCACTGGGAGAGTCCGCACATAATGTCTGCCCACGCTGCAGTGGTCAAGGTACCATTCGTGGAACACAATCAATCGCACTCTCTGTATTGCGTCTGATTCAGGAAGAGGCACTTAAGGAGGGAACGGGACAGGTTGTTTCACAGCTTCCTATCTCTGTCGCAACCTACCTGTTGAATGAGAAGCGGGATGTCATTACTGAGATAGAGAGCCGTTGCAAGGTCTCTATCCTGCTGATTCCAAACCATACTCTTGAGACGCCACACTATAGCATTGAACGCCTACGTAAAAGCGCAGATCAAGAAGCGGGAGAGAGCCGCCCCAGCTACAAGCAGGTCGAAGAGAAAGAGCCTGAAAAAGAGGTTTTCGAAGAGGCTGCCTCCGTTCAGCGCGACCAACCTGCAGTGCGTGAGATTATGCCCAATGCGCCAGCACCTCAAGTATCTCGGAAACAAGCTGTTGAGGAGCAGGCAGCCCCTGAGAGTGGCAGTGAGCCTGGATCTTTTGTGAAGAAGCTGTTCTCTTCACTATTTGGTCGTGAAGAGAAAGTTGAGGAGAAAAAACAGGAGCCCGCGAAAGAGAAGCAGGAGTCTGGACGCGGGAGAAACCGCAACCGTAATCGCCAGAGTGGTAATCGCAGCAGTGGCGGCAACCGCAACAACAGTCGTCGCAACCAAGGCAATCGTAACCGTAACAGTCGCTCTCGTGAAGATCAGGAGCAGCAACAGCAGCAGCGCAACGAAAAGCCTGCCAACCAGCGACAAGGAGGACGTAAGCCCGAAGCTGAAAAAACAGACGATAAGAGGCAAGAGGGACAACAGGAGCAGAAGAGCTCCAATCGTCGCCGCCGCTCCCGTTCAGGTAACCGAAACCGTCAAGGTCAGCAGGATAGAAACCAAGGCGGTCAGGGGCAAAATACCCAGAGTGAAAACGGCAGTTCAAACACGCCCAACACTGCGCCTGCTGAGCAGCAACCCAGTACATCCGGAAAAGAGGCTTCCAGCGCACCAAAGAGAGAGAATAAACCACGCCGCCAACGTAAGCCTCAGGAGAACAGAGCAACAGAGAACAAGCCTGTAGAGAGCAAAACCACAGAAAATAAAGGGGACAATAAAGCCCCTGAAAGCAAGGCCGCTGAGAGTAAGCCTAAGCAGGTAGCAAAACCTGTTGAGAAGAGGGAGAGTGCCGCGCCTCAATCAAAACCCGAAGCTAAGCCTGAGCCTGAGCCAAAGCCCGAAGCTAAGCCAAAGCCAACGACAGAAGCGAAGGCTGAGCCTAAGGCTGAAGCTAAAGCACCAGCGCCAAAACCACAGGAGGCCCAGTCAGAGGCCAAACCTAAACCTGAGGCGAAACCCAAGGCAGCAGCTAAGTCCCCCTCTACTGATTGGGATGATGCTGACTGATTGAAGTGATGAAGTAACGGCTTATGCCGAGACTGAAAAAGGGCTACCCCTAAGGTTGGGGTAGCCCTTTTTTTATACTGGGAAGGCGCCTAGCTCCTAGGGCTCTACATTGGTTACGGTAACTGGTGCTGCTGCCGAATATAACGAATCAAACCACGAGAGGCATCCTCCACCATATCAAATACCGTCTCAAACCCATTGGCCCCACCATAATAGGGGTCTGGCACCTCACTAGTACGCCACTGATCCGAGGCAAACTCCATAAACAGCTTCAGCTTGGGGGCAGTCTGGGGAGTGGTGTAGCTCTCTAATATTGCAAAATTATCCCGATCCATTGCCAATACTAGATCAAAACGCTCAAAGTCTCGCTCTTTAGCTTTGCGTGCCTTAAGGTCACTCATATCCAACCCTCTACGCAGTGCTGTCTGTAGTGCGCGTGAGTCTGGTGGATTACCGATATGATAGGAGTGAGTACCTGCGGAATCAACTTCAATAGATTCCGTAAGTCCCTCTTCTTCAACTATCTTTCTGAATACACCGTGTGCAGTAGGGGATCTACAGATATTCCCCATGCAGACCATTAGGACGGATATTTTCTTGCTCTTTTTCATGCGTCAAAAGGATACCACAGCCTTTGCTGCAGACGAAATGTTAAGGGTTGTGATAGAATGCTCGGCCCCAGGTTAATACAGGATGAGTTATGGAGCAGATTCTAGAGATCCGTGAAGGATGCAACACACCGGAGCAGCTGATTAAAAGCCTCCCATTTTCCCGCTTTTTGAAGATGTACAAGGCTGAATTTATTGACAGTCTGGATCATCGAGATAGTAAACGGAAAAACGAAGCTATTCACCGAGTCAGCTTCATTAAGGTAGTGTGTGCGCGTGATTTCCTTGATTTGTTGGAACGTGATGAGATTGCCTCAGGCAGTGAGATGGAGCGAGCGCGTAATTTGGTCCGTTTCATCGATGGTGCCTTTCACCATTTTCGCTCCAGCAGCTATTCACGGTTGGTGCGTCTGCAAAATGATGTAGTTGCCACCGGACTGGAGACCCCAGACTCCGTAAAAGATAAGGTGACCGATAAGGCCCAAAGCCTCTCGGACCTCATCCTCAAGACCCGTAGACACCTACTGCGTAAAGTCGGTATGGAGCACGGTGTGCGCCGTAGTCATGGTCTCGATGCCTCCCCCAACGTGACCGCAGGAGAGATCTCTGGCCACTACTTCAACCTTCCTGCAGACTATGTAGGGCTCTCGCATGTACCGTTGACGATTGCTGCAGATATTCGTACCGGCGTAGATTACTCGACCCCTTCAAACAAGCGAGCAGAGCCGTTCTACGAGCTGGACTACAATCCGCTCAACTTGGAGAAATTCAATCCAGATGAGTGGGTCTCTGTACCACTACAGGTAGGCGCTTGGTTGATTGTTGCCTATCTGCACAAATCACGTGGGAGTGTAGAGATGGAGCCAGGGCTCCTCAACCTATTCCCGTTTGCCAGCGTAGATGACATCAAGAATAATCGCCGTCCCGATGGCGTCTTTATCTTCGGTGACCCCAATGCTGGCCATGATGATCTCGGTTACTACTGGGATGAGAAAAGCCAACTGCTGGTCGGCGTGGTACCTAATCGAGATGAGCTGAAATATTTTGGTTACTCCAAGAAGCCAATTTTGACGCTACATAATGTACTGGCAATTCGTAAGGGTGAGTTGCCGTTGCATTGTGGCTGTACCCGCTATATCGTTCGCTTTGATGAGGAGCAGGGCCCCTATATCACAGAGATGTTGATCAAGGCTGATGATATGGGTCGTGTTCAGATGAAGAGCGGAGACGACGGCGTTGTTCGCCCCATCTTCTATGGTACCGAAACAGGCGCCTTTGCCTGTCTCGACGGATTCAGTGAGCAAGCCAAACTGTTGATGGTAGGTCGAGAGGTGGGCTACAACAAAGATACCGGCTCAAACGCACGACAGATTGTGCCAGTAACAGAAGATATTGAAGTGATGAGTGGAGATCCTCTGGATGTGCTGCTCTATATGAATAACTTTGAACTGGTGGAGCAGGAAAATTCTGCCATTGATGCCAACATGCAGGTAGATGAGGCGGTTGAGCACTTCCGTCTGGGGCAGCGTGTTGCAGCGGGCAGTACCCATACCCACCGTGGAGCCAAAGAGAGCAGCTACTGGGCCAACCCATTCCCACTGTTGAGGGATGAGAAGAATGAAGTATTGCACCCAGAACTCTATGAACAGTTCCTAGATAATGAGTCTCGTTTCATGACCGCTGCCAAGGTGTTGGTAGAGCGTAACGAATTACGCCTTGGTGTTGCCTTCAGCCAGTTGATGGCTGGTGTATACAGTGAAAACAGTGATGATGATCTCACACGTTGCGGCTACCAAAGTCGTGATGATGTAGAGCAACTTGCACCTGCACGTCTGGCTGAAGATATCATCGACCTGATCAAAGAGATTGCTCTAGAGAAGCGTGGCAGTGGCAGCAAGCAGCGCGATGAGGTGAGTATCACCGTGGCACTGGTAGGAGACAGTCGTACTGGAAAATCAGAGACTGCTGAGAAAATGGAGGGTATTTTGGGACTTCAGCTAGTGTAGCTCTTGTCTTTGATAGCCCTCAGCATATCGTTGAGGGCTACCTCTACCCACTAAGATTATTATACTATGGCCCCCTTCCTTTTTTACTAGATCATGAATAGATAGATCAATGCGTATTACTCAAGGCATGATTGAGGTTGAGCACCCGCTTACTTTCGATATTTATACGGAAGAGGGTACGCTGTTGCTGCGCAAAGGGGTTGTTATCTACAACCAATCCCAAATCGACAACATCTATGAGCGACGCTGCTATAACACCCCTGATGGTGAAGTGGAGCTATTTGAAGAGGCTCCAAGTGAACCTACAGCCACTGAATATGTTGAAGACCTGATCTATCGACTGGATATTGCTTACAACAACTTCGTCACCAATGGCTACAACTTGGTGAACGATATCATGCGTATTGCGGTTGAGGTTGTAAAACAGCTGGAGGATGATCCAGACACCATGATCGGTATCGTCCATATTCGTTCTGACCTCAAACACTCCGTTATTCGCACCTTGCAGAATACCGTTTTTTCCGTTCTCACAGCACAGAATATGAAGTGGGAGAAAAAACGTATCATCAAACTGGCCTGTGCCTCACTCACGGCTAACTTGGGGATGTACCCACTACAGGACGACCTCGCCAAGCATGAAGGACCGTTAGAAGAGTGGCAGAAGAAGATGGTTCGTAAACACCCTTCACAGGCGGTAAAGATGCTGATTGCAATGGGGGTTAAGGATAAGGCGTGGTTACAAGCTGTGGGCTATCATCATGAACGCTTAAATGGTAGTGGCTATCCCAATGGGTTGGCAGGGGATACTATTCTTGAAGAAGCTCGGCTGCTTGCAATCGCAGACCGCTATGGCTCAGCGATCTCTCCTCGTGTTGGACGTAAGCCCCGAAATCCACAGGATATCATGCGTGTATTTCTTGATCAGGAGAAGGATCAGTATGACTCAATTCTCGCACGCCACTTTATCGCCGAGGTAGGTGTCTACCCTCCCGGTGTAACTGTAATGCTGAAGAGTGGAGAGGTTGCTGTTGTTGCCCGTCGGCGGAGCAAACGTACCTGTCCTCTCGTCTATGCCGTTTGGGACCCCTCGAATGAACCGTATAAAATGCCAAAAGAGCGTGATACAGTGTTCCCTAATTATATGATCGTTGAGCACTTCAGCCATGATGATACCCATAGGCTGAACGCAGATCTATTCTGGGGCGACGAGGAGAAGCCTAACCGGAAGGGTATGGCCCTATTTCGCACAATTGAGGAGAACTTGGGTGTTGACGCACAAGATGCTGACGAAAGTAGCGAAGTTACGCTATTCTAATTTCTGTTTGAGGAGTATAAGGATATGATCATACCCAACCGAAAAATCCTTGTTGTAGACGATGATATTCATGTGCTGGAGGCTTATCATGAGATTCTGGTCACTGCAGCAAACTCTGAAACTGATGAGTTGATGCAACTATTGACCGATGGTTTCTCTCTGGAAGAGGATGAGAGCAAACAAGCCATTGATCAATCTGCAGACAGCTTTGAGCTGGTCACAGCCAACTCAGGAAAGGAGGCGATCTCTCTATTTAAGCAGGCATTTGACGAAGGAGAGCCATTCTCTACCGTATTTCTTGATGTGCGTATGCCACCGGGGATGGATGGGGTAGAGTGTAGTGGACAGCTGCGACGTATTGATCCACGGACCAATATTGCCATCGTCTCCGCCTATGCAGACTACTCCACAGATGAGATCTATACCCACTTGGGGTATAATTTTGTCTACCTTAAAAAGCCATTTATCCCCGACGAGCTGTTTCAAGTTGCCCGCATGTTCTCCTATTACTGGGCGCGTGATATCATCCATACTGAAAAACTGGCCAAGCTAGAGCAACAGCTTAGTCAATGTAAACAACAATCTGGAGCATAATTTGTGATCACTTTTAGAAATAGGGTGCTGAATAAGGCATTGGGGTTAGCACTATCGCTTACTGCAGTGTCCACAACGGCACAGGCCGATCTAGCTCTTAATTTTGGACTATACGCCTCAGATAAAGCAACCGCAGTGGTAACACAGTTCAGACCCTTATTGAGCCAAATTGAGGTTCGAATGGAAAAAGTGCTGGGTGAGAAGGTCCGTATTCACACCCGCATCTCTCCAACCTATGACCAAGCCATCAACAAGCTAGCAAATGGTGAGGTGGACTTTGCCCGTTTTGGGCCCGCCTCCTATGTATTGGCTAAGGATAAAAACAGTGCAGTAGAGCTGATTGCCATGGAGAGTAAAAAAGGGAAGAAGATGCGTAGCGGTTATATCATCGCCCATGCAGACAGCGCAATTCAAGACATGAGCGCATTAAAAGGGGAGCGTTTCGCCTTTGGAAACGAACAGTCAACCATTGGTCGTTACTTTGCCCAACTACTGCTGGCTGAAGCCGGGGTTCATGATAAAGAGCTAAAAGGGTATAGCTACCTAGGACGACACGATAAAGTTGGAGAGGCGGTTGCCAAAGGGGACTACGCTGCAGGCGCGCTTAAGTCCAGCACCTTCAAGAAACTGGTAAAGAAAGGCAGAAAAATCCGCATTCTTAAAGAATTTAAGCTAGCAACCAAGGCTTGGGCTGCACGACAAGGGCTTTCTGCTCGGGTACAGCAGGCATTGACTCAAGTATTGCTAGAGTTTGATGACAAAAAAGCACTAAAGGTGTTGAAGAAAGATGGTTTTGTAGCTGCGGATGATGCAGCCTATAACTCTGTGCGCAAGGCGATCCACAACAGTGATGCCTTCTTTAAATAAGTAGACTTGTAGATTGCACCTTGCTCCTTGAGACTCTTTCAACCTAAAAGTTGGTCTATTGGCACCCAGACCTTTTGGTTAATGTTGGGTGTCAGTTTGGTGCTGGTCTGGATTGGGGCGACCACACTCTCTCAGCTGTTACATAGCTACCAGCAGCAGCAGATTCAGCAGGATATTGATAAACGTACGGCACTATTCTCTACCACATTGTTGGATGCCTTGGTCAGTGAAGACACCCCCATCCTTGAGACCTCACTCAGTGGCTTGGTTGAGATCCACCCAAACCTGTTAGGCGCTGAGTTCTGTAACTACCAGAATCATCCTCTGTTGCGTTGGGGAGAAAATGTACCTGAATGCCATCCCGATGCTGTTGTTAAAGGGTTGGACCAAAATTTGATTCTGACCACCTACCGTGAGGTTATTTTTGAAGGAGAGCGCTTCGGTGCGATTGCCCTGCGCTGGGATCTGGTCGAATCTTTTAAAAACTTAGAGCAACAAGTCCAACAGATTACCACCATGCTGGTTTTTGCTGTTTTACTATTGGCTCTGGTTCTCTTTATACTGGTCCATCTACTGGTAGTACGCCCAATCCGTAAAGTCGATGACTATCTGCAACAGGTTGAACACAGTGAAGAGGTAGAGAAAACCTCTGCAACATACAACTCTAAAGAGTTGATTCACCTCTGTGAAGGGGTAATGGCACTGCTTGAAAGTATGGCTGCAGAGAGAGAGTTACGTGATGAGCGTGAACAGCTGCTGGCCACTCTTGAAGATAAGGTGATTGAGCGTACTCGTGATCTAAAAAAGAGCAATGATCAACTCTCGTCCATTATGGAGAATATGGGGGATGCACTGTTTGTGGTCAATCCACAAGGGGAGATTCTGGTAAGCAACCCTGCTGCAAAAGCACTTTTTCCTGCTTATGCAGAGACTTTGGAAGGGGTCATACTCAATGCTCTCTTCCCACCAGAACTAATACCACAAGTAGATCAACTACTCTCTTCAACAGCGCTGTGCAGTGATCGCCTGCTGTTCTCCAATAGTGATATGAGCAAAGTACTATTGGAACTCTCTTTCGCTCCACTCCCCATGGAAGAGGAAGATCATAAGTTGGTATTGATTCGGGACATCACCCGTCAGCATGACTTGGAGGAGAAAGAGCAGATGATCGCCTTCCAGTCAGGGGTTGCAGAGATATCAGCCAATATGATGCATAACATTGGCAACATCCTTGCTGGGTTGAGTGGGAAAACTTTCCAGATGAGAAATGGAGAGAAGATGGTCCTCAAGGGAAGTACACTACTGCACAAGCTTTCAGAGCAGGTCGAAGAGCTCTCACCAGAGCAGTTGAAGACCGTATTACAGCGCACAGAAGATATGCTGGTAGGGGTTGTAGAGAAGGAGTGGTCCACACCGCTACAGCAGTTGGAGTTACGGCTCCAGGATATTGCTGAGATTGTTCGACAACAAGAGCACAGCAGCAAACCCCATTTTCAGCTTTCCCGTTTTCACCCACACTCTTTCTTTAAGGAGGTGGTGTCACTACTGGCCCCTCAGTTACAGAAATACAGTATATCAACCGAGATTGATGTAGCCTCCGGCCTAAATGAGGCCTATCTACCCAGAAACCAGCTGCTTCCGGTTGTAACCGCACTGGTTCAGAATGCCATTGATGCCATTCGGCTCCAGCAGCCCCAGAATGGACAAATCACAATCCGCTTCTCTACCGCTGTGCGTAATAAACAACCGGGGTTAAAGTTACTGATTGAGGATAACGGCATCGGTATTGAATCTGAGGATACCAGCCAACTGTTTGCTGCAGGGCATAGTGCAGACCAAGATAAACAGGGGCGAGGACTTCACAATAGCGGTAATTTTGTGAAGAGTTTTGGGGGGACCATAACACTGCAAAGTTATGGAGTTGGAAAAGGTGCAATTCTTGAGATTTGGCTGCCTAAATCAAGTTAAAGCCATTGCCAGTGGTAACGCCACAGATGGGCGAAAATAGAAGCAAGATGGTATATCTTTTGATAGAAATGGCCTAAGATAGCGACTCAACTCTAAGAAATTACACTTAGTGGTCAATAAGTGTTTTTAAAGAGACTTCACCTTCCTGAGTACGAGACAGCATTATGAATTTTAGAATGAGACTGCTACGCCCAACCTTCCTAGCTCTTTTGAGTCTGTTACTCATTAGCCCGCCCTCAGTGGCTGAAAATCAGCAAGTATTGACCTTCGGTGTTGTGCCACAACAGGCGGCAAAAAAGTTGGCAAAGAAATGGGGGCCACTGTTTCAGTATATCGGAGAGCGGGCTGGCGTTACCATCCGTTTCAAAACAGCTCCAAACATTCCAGAGTTTGAGCGTCGTCTGAGCAAAGGTGAGTATGACCTTGCATATATGAACCCCTACCATTACACCGTATTTGGCGATCAGCCTGGCTATCGCGCCTTTGCCAAACAGAAAAACAAAAGAATCAAAGGTATCATGGTGGCTCGTAAAGACACCACTATGGCAGACCTGAAGGCTCTTAATGGCAACAAACTGGCATTTCCCGCTCCAGCCGCATTTGCTGCGAGCATCCTGACCCGTGCCCACCTTAAAGAGATTGGTGTCGATTTTACCCCTAAGTATGTCAAATCACATGACTCTGTCTACCGCGCAGTAGCCAAAGGGCTGTTTCCCTCAGGTGGTGGTGTAGTGCGTACCTTTAATAACACAGAGCCAGAGATTCGTGATCAATTGAAGATTTTCTGGACCTCCAACACTTTTACGCCACACGCTTTTGCAGCACACCCATCGGTTGACTCTTCAACCGTTGATAAGGTCCAACAGATCTTATTGGCGATGAATAGTGACCCTCAGGCAACCTCCTTAATCAAGGCGATCAGCTTCAAAGGGTTTGAGGCGGCTCAGCACAGTGATTGGGATGACGTACGTGCACTTAAAATTGACCTGTTAGATGACCTTTAAATAGGTTCTTCCCCTAAACCCGTTACAGAGGACATTTTAACCACTCATGTCGTTTCGGCTAAAAACCATTTTTGGGGTGGCACTGATTGAGGTGACCCTGCTGGTGGTTCTGGTCTGGAACAGCATGGACCTGATGCGTCGCTCTGGCGAAGAGCAGTTAATTCAGCGTGCAGAGACCACCTCCAGACTGTTTGCCTCAATGGTAAAAGATGCAGTGCTCTCTTACGATTTGGCCACACTGGAGACCTTCGTTTCTGAGCTGATGAAGAATAAGGGGCTGGTTTATGTACGTGTTTACGATCAGGATCAGCTGCTGGCATCTGGGGGAGACTCAACACAGTTGGCTCGCCCCTTTGAGCCAGACCACTCTCTTGGCTCTGCCACGGATGCCGTGTTTGATATCGATGCCGATATTATCGAGTCAGAACAGCTCTATGGCAGAGTCGAAGTTGGGCTGAACACCAAACAGCTGGAGCAGAAGCTGGAGGCAGCCACTTGGAAGGCCAGTAGCTTGGCAATGGTTGAGATTGTGCTCTCCGCACTCTTCTCCTTTCTTTTAGGCTCTTGGTTGGTGCGACAACTAGAGCTGCTGCGTCATGCCTCCAGTGAAATTGCGAATGGTCAGCTGGGGATGCAGATCCCAGTCAAAGGCAGTGACGAGATCGCTGAAACAGCACAACACTTCAATCAAATGTCTCTGGCCCTGCAGCACTCAACCGATGAACTCAATCGACTCAACGCCTCACTGGAAGGACAGGTTATAAAGCGTACCCAGCAGCTGAAATATGCCAATGAATCCCTACAGAGTATCTTGCAATCGATGTCAGAGATTCTATTGGTAGTGGATGAGAGGGGGGATATTCAGATGACCAACCCAGCCAGTAGTCGCCTGCTGGGGTATGATGAGGAGCTGTTACTACACCAGAATATCGACATGCTGATCAATGAAGAGCATGATCAACAGCGACTGAATCAGCTTATCGAGCAGCAAATTCAGACTGGAGAGGAGTTCTTACTGCTTACCAAAACAGGGGAGCGCCTACCGGTACTGATGATGGCCTCTCGTATTCAGGATAACAATCAACAGGGCAGCTTTACCGTCATCACTGCACAAGATCTGCGCGAGTTGAAGCGGGCGGAAGAGGGGGAACGCTTCCTCTCCTTCCAGGAGGGGCTGAATGAGATGAGTGCAAATGTATTGCACAATATTGGAAACAATCTCACCGGTATTCGTGGTGGAGTGTTAAAAATTGAGCAGCAGAGTGGGCATTTGAAAAAGATCTCTGCCCTGCTTGGCAGATTTTCCAGTGATGTGATGCAAGAGATTGAAGAGATTCGCCAGGGAGAGCATGCCTCAGTCATTGGACCCGCTTTGCAGAAAGTCCCATTGGTTCTTGAGAAAAGTGGTCACTCCATTGATACAATTATCAGCAGTGAAGTCAATGTAGCCATTGGTGATATCAATAATTTGGCTGGGCATATTCAGTCGGTAATCCGGGCAACGCCTCTGACAGCAGGGGATAGTAAGCGTAGTAAAGACTTTGAACTGGATAACCTGCTAAAAGATGTAGAGACCCTGCTGGGGCAAGCGTTACAAGAGAAAAATATTGAAGTAGAGCATCAGATATCACACAGTGTAGGCCATTTAATGCTCTCTCGAAATTTGCTATTACAGGCCATCGACCACTTGATGAGCAACAGTATTGATGCACTGAAGGCCGGACAGCAGGGGAAGATTGTAATCAGAGCCGACCAAGAGCAGCGTAAAACGGATGAAAATTGGCTTATTATCCAAGTCATCGATAATGGAACGGGGATTGATAAAGAGACTCTTCCCAAGGTGGCCAAATCCGGTTTTACCACTAAAGAGAAAGGGGGAGGTAATGGGCTGCATGCCGTAGGCAACTATATCAACGCAATCCATGGCGAGTTTGATGTTAAAAACCGCAGCGATGGCTCAGGGGTGGTGGTTACCCTTGCTATCCCGCTGAAATAGCACGTATCACCTTAATCACCCCCTGTGTGAGGCGACTTACCCCCTCTGGGTCAAGAATATAGGGGGGCATCAGATAGATCAGCCTCCCAAACGGGCGTACCCAGACCCCCTGATCCACCAACAGGGGTTGTATCTGTGCCAGATCAACCGGCTGTTTCATCTCAACCACACCAATCGCACCCAATATGCGCACTTCAGCCACCGACTCCAGCTCGATACACGAAGCCAGCCCACAACGTAACCCATCCTCAATCTGCTGAATTCGGCTCTCCCAAGGGGTATTGAGCAACAGACCAATACTGGCATTGGCGGCACTACAGGCGAGTGGGTTACCCATAAACGTAGGGCCATGCATCAATGCACCGCTCTGGTAGCTGGATATAGTGTCGGCGACCTCACTGGTGGTCAGCGTGGCGGCCAGACTCATCGTACCCCCAGTGAGTGCTTTACCGATGCAGAGAATATCGGGTACAACATTGGCATGATCACATCCAAACAATTTTCCAGTGCGCCCGAATCCGGTCGCAATCTCATCAGCGATCAATAGCACCTCATATTCACTACAGAGCGCTCGTGCCTGCTTGAGATACTCAGGATGGTAGAAATACATCCCCCCAGCTCCCTGTACAATCGGTTCTAAAATCAGTGCAGCCAACTGTTGATGGTGCTGCTCCAACTGTTGTCGCAAAGGTTCGATAGCCTGTTGATCCCACTCAGCAGCAAAGGCCACAGCGGGGCGATCAATAAAATGGTGGGGTGTCAGCTGTTTCCCAAACAGGGTATGCATACCGTTCTCTGGGTCAGCCAGTGCCATAGTGGCAAAGGTGTCACCATGATAACCACCACGTAGTACAGCGATCTCGCACTTATCGGTTTTTCCGCATGCAATCCAGTATTGCAGGGCCATCTTTAGCGCAACCTCAACCGAGATCGAGCCTGAGTCTGCTAGGAAGATATGTTGTAGTGGTTCTGGGGTAAGCTGTAGCAGCCGTTGAGCCAACTCAACCGCAGGGCGATGAGTCAACCCACCAAACATCACATGAGAAAAGTCAGACAGTTGCTGCTGTAACGCAGCATTGATTTCGGGGACATTGTAGCCATGAATCGCTGACCACCAAGAGGACATACCATCGATCAGTTGCCGACCATCCTCCAGTGTCAATATCGCCCCTTCAGCACTGCGCACTGGATAGACGGCTAGTGGGTGAGTCATTGATGTGTAGGGGTGCCAGAGATGGTCTCGATCAATCTGTAACAGGGTATCCGTAGAAAGCGTCATCGGGTTATGATACCGACATATACAAGAGTGGATAGAATATATGATTAAGGAAATTGAACTAACTGTCGGTCGCCGTGGGCTGCATGAGATCACCTCTGAAATTCAGCAGTTGGTGCAGGAGAGTGGACTCAAAGAGGGGCTGTGCACACTATTTATTCGCCACACCTCGGCCAGCCTGCTGATTCAAGAGAATGCTGACCCCTCTTGTCAGCGTGATCTGGAAGAGTGGATGGAGCGTCTGGTACCCCGTGGTGACCCTCTCTATACCCATATTGATGAGGGATTGGATGATATGCCGGGACATATCAAATCAATGCTGACACAGAGTTCACTCTCCGTCCCCGTGGTAGATGGCCGCTTGCCGTTGGGGACTTGGCAGGGGATCTTCCTCTGGGAGCATCGTGAACGTAACCACACCCGCAAATTAATGATCCACTTGGGAGCGTAATACGATGAGTCCACTACAGCAAGATCGTGTTGATGCAACCATCTCCCCTGATGGTACCCTAGGAGTACTCTCTCAGCATGAGGTGCAGAATATTTTGGGGAGCAGTGAAGAACAGGGTGAGCTCCACGAACTGTTCCGGCGCTGTGCGCTGGCTGTACTCAATACCGGTACCGATGTGGATGACTCTAGAGCCGTACTGGAGCACTATCATGATTTTGATATCATCCCACAACAGCGGGACTGGGGTATTCAATTTGGACTCCAGAATGCTCCAGCAGATGCCTTTGTCGATGGAGAGTTGATTCACGGTATTCGTGAACACCTATTTGCCGTGGTGCGTGATATCCACTCGGCTCATGAGACACGCCACTCCACCTACTTTGACCATGCCGAAGGGGAGAGCAGTGGGATCACCAATGCAGTATTCCATATCCTGCGGCGAGCCACCATCTTTGACCGTCATGACCACTCAGGGCTGGTCGTCTGCTGGGGAGGGCACTCCATTGGTCGTGAGGAGTACAGCTATACTAAAGAGGTAGGCTATCAGCTGGGGCTGCGTAACCTGAATATCTGTACCGGTTGTGGTCCCGGTGCGATGAAGGGGCCGATGAAGGGCGCCACCTTTGGTCATGCCAAGCAGCGTAATCGTGAAGGGCGCTATATTGGCCTTACCGAACCGGGCATCATTGCAGCTGAGCCACCCAACCCCATTGTAAGTAATCTGGTGGTTTTACCAGATATCGAGAAGCGACTGGAGGCCTTTGTACGCACCGGACACGCCTTCATCCTCTTTCCAGGAGGTCCGGGTAGCGCAGAGGAGCTACTCTATCTGCTGGGTATCTTGCTGCACCCAGAGAACCGAGATATCCCCTTTCCTCTGATTCTAACTGGACCGGAATCCAGTCACGACTATTTCGAACGACTCAACACCTTTGTCGGTAAGACGTTGGGATATGAGGCCCAACAGCGCTACAAAATTATTCTCAATGATCCGATTGCCGTAGCTCGTACGGTAACACGTGGTGTACAAGAGGTGAGTGAGTACCGTAAACAGAGTGGCGATGCCTACTTCTTCAACTGGCAGCTCCATATCGACCTGCTGTTTCAACACCCATTCCATGTAACTCATGAGTCGATGGCTGCACTCAATCTACACAAAGATCAGGATCACCACCTACTGGCGGCTAATTTGCGCAAGGCATTCTCTGGTATCGTCGCAGGTAACGTGCGCGAAGAGGGGATCTGCTCAGTGGAGAAACATGGCCCATACCAACTCAGTGGGGATGCGGATTTGATGGCCCCTCTAGGCGAGCTACTACAGGAGTTTGTCGATCAACACCGTATGAAGTTGCCCACACACACCTACACCCCCTGTTATGAGATCGTAAAATGATCAGTAACTGCTACGCCTCAGTCACCTCTTTTTCCGCTACCGGCAGTACGGGGTGGAGTTCATCCAAAACTTGGGTGAGGAAATTGTCAATCTTCTCCATCAACTCATCACCAAACAGATCACTGCGGGGGTCTCGTTCAATCGCCTGCTCCATCAGCCCACCCACAAAATCATAGGGCATCAAGATTCGATCTAGGTGCTCATTCACCTCATCCATCATCGCCTGCATATCATGCACAAAGCTGGAAAGCCCTAATAAATTGGTCGGTTTATCACCACTGGAGGGTGGCGAGGCTGGAGCCATCTGACTCACCTCTTTGTAGGCCTCTGCCATGGAGTAGGTCACACTGCGTTGCATGGTCAGTGACATCTGTGTGAATTCACTGGCATCCAGCTCAAATTGGCTGAGGTCTGAAACGGCTCCGGCAAGATCTCCACTAAAGAACTGGTTGGCCGCCCCCGATACTTGCTCCATCAGCTTGTCGAGAGCCTCTAACTCACCCTCATCTAGCTCCCCCTCTACCTGGTACTGGATAGCATAGCCTTGGTACTGCTGTAGGGATGCATACTGACTATACTGTTGTCCCTGCCCATTCTGAGAATAGGTTTTTCCACTCTCTGCGCTGACCTGCCACTCACT
This sequence comes from Gammaproteobacteria bacterium, assembly GCA_018648825.1. Taxonomy (GTDB): domain Bacteria; phylum Pseudomonadota; class Gammaproteobacteria; genus Thiopontia. The sequence continues at coordinate 1,987 of JABGQL010000142.1, read as the reverse complement.
GTGCATCTGCAGGGTGATCTCATCACCATCTTGGGTAACAATCTTAAGCGAAGTGCTACCCGACTGCTGCATCTGAAAGGCTTGGGTATGCTCAGCATGGAGCACCTGCTTTTGCTGTACAGCTGAAGAAGAATAAGCCGTTAACGGGAGTGGGTTTTTTGCACCCTTATGACTCTCTGAATCCAGATCATTAAGAACATTATGCAGAAAAGGGCTCGCCTTCTTCAGGGAGTCTGGTGAGGTAGGTACCAACGATGGAATGCTGTTCATTACGTGCGCCTCATTAAAGGAAGTCTTGTCTATAGTTATCGGCACAAGAGGATGAAATCTTTAGCCCATTTACAATGCTATAATCTGTAGCTATGAAATTGAGCACATCGGTCAAACAGTGAAACCATGAGCAGTTATAGCTCTTTTAAAGTCTTGGTTGTTGATGACTCACCAACAATGCGTGCTGTCTGCGAGCAGCTCCTGAAACAGCAGGGGTTTGATGTAAGCACCACCGACACAGGGGAGTCTGGATATAGCACGTTAGAGCAGGCGCTAGAGCAACACACCCCCTATGATGGCCTTTTATTGGATTGGGTGTTACCGGATATGTCAGGTGCAGATCTGCTGAAAAAAGTCGGCTCAGAGAGACGTTTTGATGCACTTTCTGTAATGATCTTTACCGAACGCCCCGATGAGAAAGCGTATCAACTTGCCAGTGAGCGCCCCAATAATGACATTCAACATAAAGAGGATTTAACCCTTCTCCCGTATCGGATGCAGAAATTTCTCAAGACCTACAGCGGCAATAGCGCAGTAGGGAACTGGGTTGCCCGCCAGCAGCAGTACAGCCAGGAAAAACTGGGGGGGGAGATTCTATTTGTAGATGATTCACCCACGGTATGTGCAAAATATGGAGAGATGCTGCGTACCAACGGTTACGAAGTCACCGTTGCCCACTCCATGTCGGCAGCGCTAGAGATCTCAAAGAGCCAATACTTTAAGTTGGCCATTGTAGATCACTATATGCCGAACGGTAATGGCGATGAGCTCTGTCGCGCACTACTATCGAACCCACTGACCTCTGATATTACCGTCGTCATGCACTCACAGAGTAGAGACGTGCTCGAACAAGCGCTTGATGCCGGAGCCATTGACCTGCTCTGGAAGGATGACCCTGCAAATATTTTCCTGATGCGAGTCTCTTCAATTATTCGAAACCTACAGGTCAGGCATCAAGCTCAAGAGCTCAATATACTGTTGGCAGCAACCCAGACATTGGGGGTGGGTATGATGATAAAGAGGGCAGGAGACCAATTTAAGCCATTCAATGAGACCATTGAGCGGTTCTCTGATGAGTGCGGGGGGCTAGAGCCTTTTTTAGTAAATAATGATACCTTGACTCACCACAGAATCACGGACCTCTCTGGAAAAGATCGTGCCTTCAACTTCTTTGCAGTCAAGGGAAATGAGAGTGAAGAGGTGCTGCTAATCCAAGAAGTTACTGCTATGGCAAATGCTCTGGAACAAGCAGAGGCAGCCAGCAAAGCAAAAGATGACTTCCTAGCCTCAATGAGTCATGAACTACGTACACCGCTGACAGCCATTATCGGTAACAGTGGAATTCTTGCACAAACCCCTTTAAATGATGATCAAAACCAACTGTTGCGTGCCGTTGAAGTTTCAGGAAAGGGGCTACTTTCGCTAATTAATGACATTCTCGACCGCTCAAAAATTGAGGCCGGTCGATTTGAAGTCGATCAAGCGCCCTACAGCATCCGAGCGATGATAGATGATGTACAGCATATATTTTCTACTCATGCCCTAGATTCGGGGCTCGACTTTTCTGTAGAGCTAAAAACCCTGCCCACCTATCAACCGATGGGAGATGGGAGAAGGGTCTCCCAGATTCTGATCAACCTGTTAGGAAATGCTGTTAAGTTCACCTCAGAGGGGTATGTTCGAATGGAGGTGTGGAGTGATGATGACACCTTACACT
>JABGQL010000062.1 GCA_018648825.1 Gammaproteobacteria bacterium | reverse complement strand
GATGCGCCTGTTGGTCTACCTCATCACTGTTCAAATAGAAGAGTAGTAACAGTGCAAAGGCGGCAATCAATAGAGGCAGGATATTTTTCTGTTTTTGTTGGGCGGGTTGACTCATCGATGTGCCCTATTAAATTGCTCACTGGTCAGCGACTTCAGAAACTCAACCAGCAGGTGAGTTTGATGGGCACTCAGTATAATCCCCAGTTGATGCTCCGCCATCTCGAATATGGCCTGATCAAGAGTGGATGAAGAGCCGTTATGGAAATAGGGGGCGGTCAATGCAACATTGCGCAGGTTAGGCACCTTAAAGACCAGATGGTCTTCATCCCGCCCTGTTACTTCATAGCGTCCTGTATCAACTGCAGCAAAGTCTCCCAGCTCAGTATCATGATCTTCCTCTGTTTGTGGCTGATCATTTGTATCGGAATCGCTCCTTATCCCTTTGGTCAGTTGAATCAAGTCCTGATCACTACCAATCTGAAAAAAGAGGGCGATACTCTGAAACTGTGTACCACCCAGGTGCTCCCCATCATGGCAACTGTTGCACCCTAATGATTCAAATAGAAGCAGACCTTTGTGTTGCTCCTCTGTGAGTGCGGATGAGTCACCTGCACGGTATCGATCATAGGGGGCATCTAAGGTGGTTAGTGTTTTTTGAAAAGCAACCAGAGCTTGAGTGATCCCCTCTCGGGTTACGGGGGTGCCAAATAATTGTTGAAATTGCTGAGCTACCTTATTATTGGCTTGAAGGCGAGTAGCAACTTCTTGCCATGGTGCCCCCATAGTCGCCATTGTCAGGTCAATCTGCTCTGCTAGGTTTTGAGCACGGCCATCCCAAGTTTGACGAAAGTTGAATACAACATTGTAGATGCTGGGGGCATTTCTCCGCATTGGCTTGCGAATTGACCGAAACACCGCGAGGATCTGCCCCCCTAATTGAAGATTGTGGCAATGAGAGCAAGCAACATCCCCCTTCTTAGAGAGACGTGTATCGTGAAACAGTTGTCGTCCCAGCTCGATCAATGGCTGTGGAGTTATCTCAACCTCGCTAGCTAGGAGCTCTAATGGAAGCCATTGAAACAGTAAAACCGGTAGCCACCACACGGGGATCATTCTGCAACCATCTCCTCGATCAAGTTGACTAGGGCATCTCTTCCATAGGGCTTATGGAACAGTCGTACCTGATGTTGTTTCAGCACATTATGAATATCTTCGTTGGTAGAGATGTTGGCGGTCACCAAAGCAATAGGAAGTGAGCTATCGGTTTTTCGGATCTCTTCGATGGTTTGCAGCCCGTTCCAACCGGGAGGCATATTCATATCGATAAGCGCTAAATCAAAAGAGTGGTTCTCTTGAAGTAACTCAAGTCCTCGGTGACCACTGTTGGCCCAATAGACCTCACATTCAAGTATTTTTTCCTGATTCCCTGTATCCTCACTGACCTCATCAAGAAAGGCAAAGGGGTCTACATCGGTTTTTTTTTCTAGATAGAGTTTGACCGATTTATAGATGTTCTCCTCATCATCAATTAACAGTATTTTAATCAATTTCTACTTCCCTAAAGCGGTTATTCATTTTTTTATAATTCTAACTGATTTCTCATCGGCTTAGCCAGTTCATGAAGGAATCATCCCAAACCCGTCAGTAACTCAGCGATGAGTTTCAGCACTACTACTTTGCGCTCGCAATAGGTCAGCCTCGGTATCGATACCATGGCCAGGGTCAATGGTCGCCTCAGAGAGGTGGATGCGCTCCCCTTTCCACAATACCCTCAATTGCTCTAGAGACTCTAGCTGCTCAATGGGACTGGGTTCCCATGTGGTATAACGTCGTAGGAATCCAGCTCGATAACCGTAGAGTCCAATATGGCGATAGTGGCTTGAGGGGGTAGCCTGTTGTGGGTCGGTAAAGCTGTCACGGTTCCATGGAATGGGGGCACGACTGAAGTAGAGTGCATAACCCGCTTCATCTATAACCACTTTGACGGCATTGGGGTCAAACAGCTCGGAGCCCTCTTCAATTTTTCGGTAGAGCGTTGTTACCGAGGCATCACTATGGGCTGCCATATCGTTAGCGACCTGCTGAATCAGTGCTGCGGGCATCTCTGGTTCATCGCCCTGTAGGTTGATGATAATGGTCTCATCTTCTAATGAGAGCTGATCTACCACCTCAGCCAAGCGGTCAGTTCCTGAGCTGTGGTCACTGCGGGTCATACAGACAACCCCGCCGACCTGTGTGACTACATCGGCAATGCGTGGGTCATCTGTAGCGACCCAAACGGCATCGGCACCACTCTGTTCTGCTCGCTCCAGTACATGCAGTACCATCGGCTTGCCGTCGATCTCCAGCAGGGGTTTTCCAGGGAGTCGACTGGAGCCGTAGCGGGCGGGGATAATGACACTAAAACCCATACGCTTAAGACTCCAGCTCCTTGGCACTCATCTCACGTGCCTCATCCTCTAGCATCACCGGAATATCATCACGGATGGGATAGGCCAGACGGTCAGCCTTGCAGATCAGCTCCTGATCGGCCTTGTTGTAGAGCAGAGGCCCTTTGCAGAGGGGGCACACCAGAATATCCAGTAGTTTCTTGTCAACCATATCTTCTTTACCTAGTTTCAACGTTAATTTTTTTGAGTAGCAACTGCTGCAGTCCACGGTCTAGTTCTGCCTCTACGGGCACCACCCAGATGGTTCGCTCTTTGGCTATGGCGAGCCCCTTACACTTTACCGCATCCTTCTCCGTCATCAGCAGAGGAAGGCTGGCATCCTCAAATCTTAATTCATCATTATTATACTGATGGTGGTCACTGAATGGGTGGAGAATGGGGTTCAGTTTCGCTTTACGCAGTAGATCAAAGAAGCGTTGTGGATTGCCGATTCCTGCTACTGCATGGACTCCCTTGCCTGCCAAATCAGCTAGATCAGAGTGTTGTTGGGGATTATCCAGTCGATAGAGTGGTTGCGGCTGCAGCAGCATGGGGAAATGGTTATCTTCCGAGGTTTGTTCACCGTTGATCACAACGGCATCAACGCTCTGTAGTCGTGAAGGGGGTTCTCTTAATGGACCGGCGGGTAGGCAGAGTCGATTACCCAGCAGGCGCTCTCCATCTACGACAGCCAGCTCAACCGTTCTCTGCAGACGATAGTGTTGCAGGCCATCATCACTGAGGATGAGGTCGGCCCCCTGCCGGATCGCCTCTTTTGCCGCAGCAACTCGATCACTACAGACATAGACCGCCGCCCCGCTCTCTCTAGCGATTAACAGTGGTTCATCCCCCACCTCTGCGGGGTCACTCTCTGTCGATACCTGTTGCAGCACCGACTCATCTCTGCGCCCATATCCACGGCTGATGATTGCGGGATGATACCCCTGCTGACGTAGCCAATGCGCCAAGGCGATCACCAGTGGGGTTTTACCGGTGCCTCCGACAGAGAGGTTGCCAATAACGATGATGGGTACAGAGAGTGGGAAGCTGCTTAACCAGCTGAGACGGTAGCCCCACCGCCGTAGTGTCACCAGCAGACAAAAGAGCAGTGAGAGCGGAAGCAGTAACAGGGTGAGCGCTTGTGTGCGCCAAGAGCCACGATACCAGCTCTCCTCTATCCACCGCTGAATCAATGGGTACGCTCGGTGATGATGGATAGATTAAGCAGGTTGAGCTGGCGCGCGCCATCCATTACGGTGACCACCGCACCATGTGGAGTTTGGCGGTCGGCACGCACCACGATGGCCAAATCTTGCTGTGTTGCGGCACGTGCTTTGAGTGCGCTGTACCAATCCACTTCAGGACTCCCCAATTCAGCACTGCCCAATAGCTCAATGGTCCCATCGGCATCGATTATGATCTCAGCTGGTTTTTGCAGTGGACTCTGCTCTCCACTAGAGGCTTTGGGTAGCTCGATATGGAGGCGTGCCTCTTTTTCAAAGGTGGTGGTAAGTACAAAGAAGATCAGCAGCAGAAACACCACATCGATCAGCGGGGTCAGGTTGACCTCAATCTCATCATGGTTGCGTCGCTCACGTAGCCTCATGAAAGTGCTCTCATGGCTGCTTGTATTCACCCAGTTCACGATCACCGTGGATGATCTCTACCACTCGAATTGCCGCCTGCTCCATCTCTACCACCAGCTCATCTACCTTACGCTTTAGCAGACGATAGAAGATCAGGCTAGGAATGGCCACCGAAAGTCCGGTTGCCGTACTGATCAAAGCCTCTGAGATTCCGGTAGAGAGTACTGCCGGGTCACCCACGCCCCCCAGTGTGATGGCATCAAACACCTTGATCATACCGATCACGGTGCCTAGCAGTCCGACCAGTGGAGCGCCTGCAGCAATGGTCCCCAACGTACTGAGATAGCGCTCCATCTCATGGACCTCATGTCTTCCAGACTCTTCCAGACTCTCTTTCATCACCTCGCGTGGGTGGTTGCGGTTGAGCAGCCCTGCAGCCAGCATGCGCCCCAGAGGGGAAGAGTGGTGTAGCTGTGCAATAGTTTCATGGTTGAGCTGGCGTTCATGGTGCCAGCGCAGAATCTGCTCTACCAAATGAGAGGGAACCACCACGCTTCTGCGCAGCGCCCAGTAGCGTTCTGCAACAATGGCAAGCGCCAGCACCGAGGCAAGCAGTAGCGGGATGATTAACCATCCACCAGATTGTAGCAGTTCAGCCATTATCGAAAATTCCTGACATGAGTTTATTTAGTGGTGATTTTACCAGTAAACCCTTCAACTCTGTGGGCGATCACTCCAGATCTTCAGGTTCTGTTCGCGCCAAGCGCTAGGGGATTCATCACTCCCCAAAGGTATCCTAACGGCACCGGAGTCCGCACTATTCCAGAATTTGACCCCTTGCTCTCGATAACGCCTCACCACCACCTCTCTGGGGAGCCGATAACGGTTGCGATAACCACTGGGGATGATCGCCCAGCGAGGTGATACCGCCTCAAGCCATGGTAATGTGGATGAGGTATGGCTACCGTGGTGAGGTACCACAACGGTATCGACATCAATGGCAGTGGGGCTGTAATTAAGCAGTGCTGTTTCAGCAGCGGACTCAATATCTCCTGTCAGCAGAGCTGTCTCACCACTCGCCTCAATACGTATCACACAGGAGCGGTCATTACCTCTCATCCCATCATTGGCACGAGGGTGTAACAGCTGCAGTACCACGCCGCTCCACACCCACTGGTTACTTGCTTCACAGTAGCTGCTGTTATCGACCTGCTCAGGTACGGAGGAGATCGCTTCAACGACTAGAAACTGTTGCAGCAGTGCATCCATCCCCCCGATATGGTCACGGTCATCATGGCTGATCACCAACAGGTCAATCTGCTTCCAGCCTCTGGCGTGGAGGAAGGGGGCCACTACGGCACTACCTGCATTAAAGGTTGAGGAGAAACGGTCCCCAGTATCGTAGACCATCACCTTCTCATGGGTCTCTACTACGGTCGCCAACCCCTGTCCCACATCCAGTACCGTTACCCATGCCTCCCCTGTGCTGGGCCTTGGTTGAGGCCAGAGAAACAGGGGCAGCAGAGAGCTTAGAGCCAGCCAGCGGTACCACCCTATATTTCGGTTGAGTGCCACAGCAACCCCAGTCAGTGCCAATATCACCATCCAGAGTGTGGGCTGTGATGTACTGAAGTGGGAAAATGGTAGTGCTGAAAACCACTCCAGCAGAGGCCAGCACCACTGCAGTAGATGACTGCTGAAGCTTAGCAGCAGATCTGCTCCGGGCAGGGAGAACAGATGGAGTAGTGCGGAGAGTAACGTCAATGGCACTACCAGCAGACTCACCCAAGGGACAATAACCAAATTGGCCAGTGGTGCAATCAGCGAACCTTGTTGAAATAGATAGAGCAGTAGAGGCAACATTCCAAGTAGCAACACTCCCTGCATCTGTATCATCACCACCCACATCGATTTGCGCTGATCCGCATCCGGCAGTGCATAGAGTATCCATCCAACTGCACCGAAGGAGAGCCAGAAACCTGCCGAAAGTACGGAGAATGGATCAAACAGTAGCACCGCTACCATCGCGGCAAAATAGCCTCTCCAAGGGGTAACCGAGCGCCGCAACAGAATTAGTCCCATCACCACAATCACCATCACCACTGCGCGCTGGGTGGGGACCGAGAAGCCTGCTAGTGCGGCATAACCCAATGCCCCGAATATAGCCCCTGCGGCCCCCATCTGCTGTGCTGGCAGGTAGAGCAGTAACCTTGGGCTGATCGACCAACCCCAGCGAAAGAGAAAGAAGAAGAGGGTTGCCACCAGGCCAATATGTAACCCAGAGATTGCCATCAGGTGGCTGGTGCCCGTATTGCGCAGAGTGTCCCACTGTTCGGTATCAATCCCTTGCCGATCTCCCACCACCAGTGCTGCCAATACCCCGGTAGTATCAATGCTACCTACCCAGAGAGAGAGTTGGTGGCGTACACCATTCAAGGTTGCAGAGGGTTGTTGTAGCAGTTGGTTATTCCCCTTACGCACATATCCTGTGGCACGAATCCCCTTCTCAAACAGCCAGCGCTCCCAATCAAAGCCGCCGGGATTACTGAATCCGTGAGGCTGTTTCAATCGTACCGTCAGCTGCCAGCGTTGATCAGGCTCCAGTGGTTGATAAGCGTGGTGCCAATTGAGGCGAATGGTGGCTGGAAAATTGACCCACTCCCCCTGATAGCGGGCACTCTCAATCTTAAAGAGAAAGCGAACAGCCCCACTGGGACGTTGTTGTGGCAGATTCACCACCTCTCCAACCAGCTGTAGATCTCTCCCCTCAACCGACTCTGGAAGCGTAACACTCAAGCGTAGATCCGCCTGAAAAGCGGCCCATAAAAAACCCACCAGTAACCAAAGTAGTGGGGTCAGCTTTGGCAGGCGGTAGCTGATGAGTAACAGGGGGAAGATGATGATGCTCCACTCTGGGTCCGGTAGCTGTGGTAACTGGAACAGCAACACCACGCCAGCGAGCAGCGGTATCGCCGTAGCTGCATAGTTGTGATTCATGTTGTTGAAATAGTGGAGCACAATGGTAAAAATAACATGTAGTGCTGATATACTTCCAGATCATGGCCAAGCATCTTATCAAACGTTTTATGCCCGATCACCAGAAGGTGAAGGAGCATAAGCACCTGAAAATTTTTGGGCCACTGCTCCACTCCGCTGACCTCTGGCACCTGAACCGCCACTCCATTGCCGGGGCTTTTGCCGTTGGACTGTTTATGGCTTGGGTACCCGTCCCTTTTCAGATGGTATTGGCCGCCGCCGCCGCCATTTTATTCAGCGTCAATCTGCCAGTTTCGATTGGCCTGGTCTGGATTACCAACCC